>NZ_AJZR01000059.1:0-59692 GCF_000271925.1 Capnocytophaga sp. oral taxon 412 str. F0487
AAATGAGGTGCGAGCTTGAGTTAGAGGAATGAGGCTGTGCCTCAGAAATTAAACAAATATTAAACAAAATCAAGGCTGCGCCTTGTGAAATGGGGAGAGAAGTAGGTCGGAGTTTTTGGAGAATCTTAAAGAGGTTCTGAACTTTCGGAAGATATCGGAGAGATTCGGAAGAAGGTTGAGAGGAATTTTGGCGAAAAAAGGGTGTAAGGAGGGTGGGAGTAGCTTATAGAGAGCTTATAGGAAGCTTATACGAATCTTGGACGATTGGTATAGAAAGGGTATATAAGAAGTTGACTCATAGTATAATACAGCGATGTAAAAAATGTTAAAAACGGGGTTTCGAGGCGAAAGAAATAGGAAGAGGTGATAGGCCTTAGGCCATAGGCAGTAGGAGGGAGTATGACAAAAAAGGGAATTAGCAAATTAGAAAATTTGAAAATTAGCAAATTTGTGGGAGGAGTTTAGTAGGGGTGTGGTGACAGAGAAAGTGGAGGAAAAGTGGAGGAGATTTTAACTTTACTAAAGTTTTAAATTATGGAAAAGTTTGCGATGCAAAAGCGATTTTGAGACTTTCCAAGTATCTCCGGGGTAACGACATAAAGAAAAAAAGGTGAGTGTGACAAGGTTATAATGAAGGGGTATTGTTTGTAAAATCTTGTGTTTTGGGAGTTGATTTTTTCGTAGATAGCAGTTAATTCAAAAAAAAGTTGTATTTTTGACCCCTCAATAAAACTATACAGAAAGAACTTTGTTACATTATAAACGTCAACTCACTTTCATTATCAGCTTATTAGTGGTAAGCTCCTGTCTTTGGTATGCGGAATCATTCGCCTTTAAGTCGGGTAGTTTTCACTATACAACTGCGTGGGCAGTACGCGATACTATCAAAAAAGATACTGTAGAGCCTAAAAACGACCGCCGTGGGCGACGTATCAAGCCTAAGAAACCTTCGGAAAAAGCTAAAGATTCCCTTAAAAACGATACGATTAAAAAACCTAAGAATGCCTTGGAAGACATTGTGAAATACAAGGCTAAGGATAGTATTGTGTTCAACAAGGTGAAGAACGAAATCATCTTGTACAACGAAACTAATGTGCAATACACTGATATTGACATCACTGCGGGAATAGACGTGATTAACTATGAGAAAGGCGAAGTGTATGCCGGACGCCTAAAAGACAGCGTGGGAGAATATACCCAACACCCTGTATTTAAGCAAGGTAGTGATGTAATAGAGCCCGATTCGATACGTTTTAATTACCGCAACCAGAAGGCGATTATCCGCAATGCTTATACTAAGCAGGACGAAAACAACATAAAAGGCGAAATCATCAAGAAGGAGAATGACTCTACTTACTTTATGAGAAACGCGATTATTACTACTGCCGAAGACCTCGACGACCCTGATTATTACATCAGAGTGCGCAAAGCGAAGTTCGTGCCTAAGAAGAAGGTTATTGCAGGGTTTAGCAATATGTATATCGTGGATATTCCTACGCCTTTGGCTATTCCGTTTGCTTATTACCCTATGGTATCGGGACGCACTTCGGGGCTTATCTTCCCTACCTTTGGAGAAGTGAATAACCGTGGCTATTTTTTGCAGAACATAGGTTATTACTTTGTAATTAGCGACAATTTTGACCTTTCGCTTACGGGTGACTATTATACCAATGGTAGCTATGGGCTTAGGGCACAATCGGCTTATGTGAAGCGTTACAAGTATTCAGGGAACTTCAATCTTTCATTTGAGAATAACATATACAGTATGAGGGGTTTACCTGACTATTCAGGTAGCCGTATGTACAATATCCAGTGGTCGCATTCCAAAGACGGCAAAGCCAACCCTAATTCCAACTTTTCGGCTTCGGTGAACCTATCGAGCAACAGTAGATATTATCAAGAATCCTACAATCAAGCGAATACGTCGAACTTTTTGAACAATACGATGATGTCGTCTATCTCGTATTCCAAGACGTTCCCAGCGTATCCTTCGATTAACTTATCGCTATCGGCATCGCATTCACAAAATACGAATACGAAAAGTATTGATATGACACTCCCTTCGATGCGTGCGAGTATGGAGCGCATTTATCCTTTTGCCCGTGAAGGACAAACGAAGAAAGGACTTATCAAGAGTTTGAATTTCCAGTACAGTATGCAAGCTGATAACCGTTTTTCGACCTATGACAGTTTGTTCTTTACTAAAAAAATGTTTGACGAGGCGAGAAACGGGGTGCGACACTCTATACCAGTGAGTACAACTGCTAAGCTATTTAAATACGTTACCTTAGGGTTGAACTCATCAGTAAACGAGACGTGGCAATTTAAGACAATTCGCCGTAAGGACTTCAACAGCAATACGGGCAAGGTGGGCATTGACACCCTCAGCGGTTTTGACCGTTTTATGACGTACAACCTCGGGGCGAGTCTCGGTACAACTATCTACGGTACTTTTCGTTTTGGCAAGAACGCTAAAATACAAGCTATTCGCCACGTAATGCGACCCTCGGTGAGTTTTGGTTATAATCCTTCTTTTGACCAGTATTACGATTATTATATTTCGGACGCTTATGGCAACCGCTCACAATACACTCGTTTTGAGGGGGGTATCTACGGTACGCCAAGTTTGGGTGAGTCGCAATCGATAGGGTTCTCATTGGCAAACACCTTTGAAGCCAAAGTGAAACAAAAAGATAGCACTGATGCTGAGCCGAAAAAGGTAATGCTCTTGAACAGTCTCAATTTCAGTTCTAACTACAACGTGATTACCAAGCAATTTAGTCCGCTGAACATTACGGGGGGTACTTCGTTCTTCAACGGGAAGCTCGGGGTGAACTTTGGGGCAACACTGAACCCTTATGCAATAGACAACAACGGACGACAAATGGAGAAATGGAATATAGACAACGGCGGTAGCCTTTTTAGGCTTACTAATGCCAATATTTCTACCAACTATTCATTCTCGAACAAAGATAAAAAAGACAAGAATAAAGACAAACAGACGGGTAACGTAGCGGGAGGACGTACTGATGACCTCTTTGGGTCGTCGAAACCACTAAGCGAAGTGCAGGATATGGATAAGAACCGCAAAGAAGGCGAGGATAAAGATGAGAAGAAGACCTTTTACAAGGCAGTTATCCCTTGGGACATAACCTTAGCACACTCGCTTACTTATAGCAATCAGGCACGCGAAAATAAGATATCCAACAACTCGCTAATGTTCTCAGGCAACGTATCGCTCACTCCTAAATGGCAAGTAGGAGTTTCGAGCGGTTATGACTTTGTAAACCAAGGATTCACCTATACCCAATTACGTTTTGAGCGCGATTTGAGCAGTTTCCGTATGAGTTTTCAGTTTACTCCGTTCGGTTATCGCAGTTCGTGGTATTTCTTTATCGGCATCAAAGCCTCAATGCTTTCAGACCTAAAATGGGAGAAGAACAAAGAGCCGGATAGGGTTTTAAGGTAAAAGGTAAGAGGTAAAAGGTAACAAGGAAAATTATGAAAGAAAAGATACAACAACTTCGGGAGGAACTCAATGAGCACAATTATAACTACTATGTGCTGGACAATCCTACGATTTCGGATTATGAGTTCGACCAAAAGCTTAAAGAACTACAAGCCTTAGAGCAAGCATACCCAGAGTTTTACGATGAGAATTCGCCTACTGTACGCGTGGGAGGTTCTGTTACTAAAAGTTTTCCAACCGTAGTACACGAATACCGTATGTACTCGTTAGATAACTCTTATTCTAAGGAAGACTTAGAGGAATGGGAACAGCGCATTATCAAGACGTTGGGCAGTGACCAAATTAACTTTACTTGCGAACTGAAATACGACGGTGCTTCTATAGATTTGTTGTACGAAAATGGCAAGCTCAAACAAGCTACTACTCGTGGCGATGGTATTCAAGGTGACGATATTACCGCCAATGTGCGTACGATTCGTTCAGTACCCTTGCAACTAAAAGGCGATTACCCTGAACGTTTTTACATTCGCGGGGAGATAGTAATGCCTAAAAAAGCCTTTGAAAACCTCAATAAGGAACGTATAGCAGCTGGCGAAGACCCTTTTATGAACCCTCGTAACACCGCCAGCGGTAGTCTCAAATTGCAAGATACTGCCGAGGTTGCTAAACGAGGTTTGGATTGCTTGTTGTACTTTTTGGTAGGGAACACAGGTATAAAGAGTCAGTTTGAGAGTTTAGAAAAAGCGCGCGAATGGGGCTTTAAAGTACCTAATATTTCCAAATTGTGCCATTCTACTGCCGAAGTGATGGACTTTATCAATGAATGGGATACCAAACGCCACACTTTGCCTTATGAAACTGATGGAGTAGTGGTAAAGGTAGACAATATTGCCCAGCAAGAAGAGTTGGGGTATACTTCAAAATCACCGCGTTGGGCAATGGCTTACAAGTTCAAAGCAGAACAAGTAGACACTGTTTTAGAGAGTATTTCCTACCAAGTGGGACGTACGGGAGCTATTACTCCGGTGGCAAATCTCAAACCCGTGTTGCTAGCGGGAACCGTAGTAAAACGCGCTTCATTGCATAATGCTGACCAGATTGAAAAGCTTGATATTCGCATAGGCGACTCGGTATATGTAGAAAAAGGCGGGGAGATTATCCCTAAAATTGTAGGCGTGAACTTAGATAAGCGCGAAGCAGATGCTCAGCCCGTGAAATATATCACCCATTGTCCTGAATGTGGTACCGAGTTGGTACGCAACGAAGGCGAAGCGCAACACTACTGTCCTAATGCTTATGGCTGTCCGCCCCAGATTACGGGTAAGATTCAGCATTTTATCTCACGCAAAGCAATGGATATAGAAGGCTTAGGTGAAGAGACAGTAGAACAACTCTTCCGTGCCGGTATTATCCATACTTATGCTGACCTCTATGAGGTAACCGTAGAGAAATTGCTCCCCTTAGAGCGTATGGCACAAAAGAGTGCTGAGAATATTGTTAAAGGTATTCAGAAATCAAAAGAAATACCTTTTGAACGCGTGCTTTTTGCTTTGGGGATTAGGTATGTAGGTGAGACTGTTGCCAAGAAGCTGGCACGCCACTACAAAACGATTGAAGCCCTAGAAAATGCCACTATCGAACAGTTGGTGGAAGTAGATGAAATAGGGAACCAAATAGCTAGCAGTATAGTAAACTTCTTCGCTGATGACTACAACCGTCAACTCATCGATAGGCTGAAAGGCTATGGCTTGCAGTTTTCGATTAATGAACAATCCACCGAAGGTCAAACTGATGCCCTCAAAGGGCTTACCTTTGTGGTCTCTGGGGTCTTTCATTTGTATTCACGGGAGGAACTCAAAGCCCTTATTGAACAACACGGAGGTAAAGTAGGGTCGTCTATCTCTTCTAAAACTAATTACGTGATAGTAGGCGATAATATGGGACCAAGTAAGAAAGAAAAAGCCGAGCAATTAGGTGTGAAGATGATTAGTGAAGAAGAATTTAATACAATGATTTTGTAAGTAGAGTTGCATATCCTTTTATGCTATAGCCTTCTCTTTGTTCGTTAAAATAGATAATCCTTCTCATAAAAAGCAATGCCCCCAAAAGTACTAACCTTTGGGGGCATTTGTCATTATTATTCTAAGTCGATTATACTTACTATTTCAATTCAAAAGTTGTTTTACGAGCTAACTGACGTGCTCTTGAAGAGTTCTTATCAACACTTGCATCAACACCTTTTCCTTCGGCAGTAATACGAGAGCCATCAATACCTGCTTTCACAAGCAAATCTTTCACAGCATCAGCACGTTTTTGTGATAAAGTTTGGTTGTACTGAGTACCTCCTAATTCATCAGCGTAACCATTAATATTAATGTGTGCATTAGGATTAGATTTCATATATTTAGCTACAAAATCTACAGCCCAAGAAGATGATATCTGTGGTTTAGATGAATTAAAATCAAAGTAAGCATTGATATAACCTTTTCTGATAAGGTCAGCAGCTACATCATCATCTTTTACGTCTCCGTTTTCACCTACTTTATCTTTTGCTTTATAATTATCGTTTAAGTAGCTTTCAATTTCATCAGGAACGTTGTTGCCATTGGCATCGTTCATTTTGTTTTGCTTGTTAGCCACTTCGCTCTTCAAGTCAGCAACGTTATTTTCAAGGTTAGCTACGCGTTGAGCTACTTCTTCTAATTCGTCTTTTTTAGAAGTTGCTGCCCAATCGGCGTGTTTACCGTGTTTACCGAGAGCAATATTTAAACCAGCAGTAAGGGTAAAGTGGTTTCCTTGGAAGCCTTGTTGTCCATTAGCTGATTTTGTGTCATAAGTAAGTTGTTGCTTACTATTGATGTATATTGAGGCATCAAGCAAAAAAGCTATACGGTTAGAAATTCTCAGCTGAGGAGTAAGACCTACTGTAAGAAATGCTATTTGGTCGGGTTTAGAGATATAATCACTATTAAGCTGTGAATATCCAAAACCTGCGTGCAATAGTAATCCTAAGTCACTTGTCCATTCTTCAAAGCTAAGAACACTCGCAAGGTTTGCTACCCCTTGTAAGTTTACATTCCAAAGTCTAGATTCAAAATTAGGCGTATCGTCATCATTTTTAAAAACGTCGTAACCACCGCCTAAGCGAACCCCAAACTTGTTGTTTGCCATATAGCGCACACCTGCATTTGTGCTCCATAAATTAGGCGTATTAGTACTATACCCACTTGTAAAAGGAGTGGTAGGTTTATTAAACCCTCCATTTATATCAATAGACCATTTGTTATAGTCATTCTGTTGTGCTTGGACTCCAGAGAAAACCAATGAAGCCAATAGTAAAATGCTTCTTTTCATTACTTTCTGATTTTATAATTATACAAAAACTGGGGCAAAGATATAACTTTTTTTTGTATTCAAAAAGTTTTTAACAAACTTTAAAACTTCTGCTCTTCTCTATTGCATAAGTTTTTAGTGCTTATCTTTGTGTTTTAATAACATTCTTTCCAATGGTGTGATAGCACTATCAACCCCTTCTTCAAAAGTCTTAAACTGTTTCTTTACCACAAGACTTTCTCCTGGGATATGTACTTTCACTTCTACTATTTTATTTTCTTTGGTATTGGTATTTTCCAACTTCAAATGCACATCTGCTTCGATAATCCTATCGTAAAAATTATCGAGCTTATCAAGTTTTTTCTGAATAAAGTCTACTAATTTTTGGTCGACTGTAAAATCAACTGGGTGTACGTGTACTTTCATAATGTTTACAAATTTAAGGTTTAACAATTCAATTATTCTTCCTCATTGCTATTGCCTTTTGCCCGAGGGTGTGCTTTCTTATACTGCTTTTTGAGTTCAGCCAAGCTGGTGTTCGTATACACTTGGGTAGAAGCCAAGCTGGAATGCCCCAGTAGTTCCTTCACAGTATAAAGGTCTGCTCCATTATCTAACAAATGACTCGCAAATGAGTGTCTCAATACGTGAGGACTCACATCTTTCTTTGTTGTTACAACACTAAAATACGAATTAATAATTCTGTATACCAGCGTCGAATATATCTTTTTACCATTCTTTACTAAAAATAGATAATCCTGGCTTTTTTCATTCTTTACCTCTTCTCTTAAAACTAAATATTCTTTAAGAGTGTTTTCAAGCTCAGGAATAATAGGTATATACCGCTCTTTATCACCTTTCCCAAGCACTTTTATTTGTTTTTGCTCAAAATCCACATCGCTTACTTTTAGTCCAGACAACTCTGAGCGACGTATACCCGTAGCATAAAGCGTCTCAATCACTGCCCTATTCCTCACTTCATCAAATGAATCCTTCGATGAAAAAAAAGACAACACCTTTTCAATCTCAGCTTCCGAAAAAGGCAACTTGTGCTTCTTCTCCGTTTTCAATAAAAATATGCCTTTCTCAAACGGACTTATTTCTATTTGTTTCGTCTTCTTCAAGAAATTGTAATAAGTCTTTAAAGCCGATAACTTCCTATTGATACTCCTAAATGAAATAGTTTCATCCGATAAGTGTATAATCCATTTCTTTATATCTTCTTGGTCAGCTTGTTCTAAACAGCAATCTTCCCCCTTTTCCTCATATAGACTCTTAATAAACTTCTCAAAACTCCTAAGGTCGTGTTTATAAGCCTCAACTGTATGGTCAGAATATTTCATCTCTATCGAAAGATAAATAATAAAGGCGTTGATAGACATAGGTTAAAAATTTAGTTGATTAGTAAACTCAGTTTCTCAAGCAAGGTTCTCACCTTTCTTCGCTACAAAATAAGTAAATATTTTTGACATACTCCATAAAAAAAGTGTTAAATTTTAAGATGAATTGTTAATTATTTTTTTACTTGTAGAAAATGAGAGAGTTATATTTCTCTTTTTCTTCCTATAAAATTTCTTTTCTTACTAAATATATTAAAATCATTTTACATTACTGTCCGGTTCTAATCGCTTCCACAGGATTGAGCCGTGCAGCCGACGATGCAGGTATAATACCCGAAAGTAAACCTACTACAAACGAGATTCCTAAGCCTATCGCTACGTTCTTAAACGATAGCACAAAATTAAACCCATCAGTACTACTCGGAATTATAAAGGTAAGTAACCACACAAAGAACAACCCAAAAAGTCCTCCGATGATAGCCAAAAGCACCGCTTCAAACAAAAACTGAAACAAGATAAACTGGTTTTTAGCTCCTAACGACTTTTGTACTCCTATAAGGCTCGTGCGTTCTTTCACGCTCACAAACATAATATTAGCAATACCAAAGCCCCCTACCAAGATTGAAAAGCCTCCTATAATCCAGCCCACCACATTCATCATACTAATCGTCTCGTCTATCATATCGGTAAACGACGATATTTTATTGACGAAAAAGTTATCTATATCCTCAGGTTTGAGTCCGCGATAAGCACGGAATTTCTGGCGCAATACAGCTTCATACTCCGCCATATCCACCCCTTTTTTAGGCTTTAACACTACTCCACTGGGTAGCCCTTGTGGACCTGTATTCATAAATCCTCTTACGAAATTAGCTGGCACATAAGCATTATCATCGGGACCTCCCCCCAGTTCGCCATATTTTTTCAGTACCCCAATAACTGTGAGTCGGCGACCAAAAATGCGTATCTCTTTATTCATAGGGTCTTCCTCACCAAAAAGCTGTTCAGCCAGATTATGCCCTAATATAACTACCGCAGTACCGGCATTCGCTTCAGCTTCGTTGTAAAACCTACCTTTTTCTATCCTAATATCACTTATTTGTTCAACTCCTGCCGAAGTAGATTGTATAGTAGGCGACGGAATCGTTTTGCCATTGTATTTTATCGTCGAAAATACCCCAAACAATTCATACACCACAGCTTCAGTATTAGGTATTTCGCGTTTCATAAATTCGTATTCCTGATAGCTAACTTGCGGAAAGTTCAAGCGTTGCCAACGGGGTACATCGGTAGGAGCAAAAGAGAATTTAGAGACGTTTATCATATTCTTGTCTAACCCCGAAAGGCTCTCCTGAATACTTCTATTCAGCGAATCAACCGCCGCTAATACCGATATAATAGAGAAGATTCCCACCGTTACACCCAATAACGAAAGGAAAGTGCGGAGCTTATTGTCTCGCAACGATTTGATTGCGAAGTTAAAACTCTCCTTTAATAGCTGCAAATAAATAAACATAGGTCAGTTATACTTGTATTTCTTTTTTGCAAATGTACATTATTTTTTTAATTAAATACGAAATATTTTTTTCTTTCCTCCGCTTCTTCGTCACTACACTTCATCTTTTCCGTCATACTCTCCCCTACTGCTTATAGCCTAAGGCCTATCACCTCTTCCTCTTTCTTTCGTCTCGAAACCCTGTTTTTAACATTTTTACCCTTGTTGTATCATATTATTAATCAACCACTTATATACCCTTTCTATACCAATCGTCCAAGATTCGTATAAGCTTCCTATAAGCTCTCTATAAGCTACCCCCACCCTCCTTACACCCTTTTTTCATCAAAATCCCTCTTAACCTTCTTCCGAATCTCTCCGATATCTTCCGAAAGTTCAGAACCTCTCTAAGATTCTCCAAAAACTCCGACCAACCTCTCTCCCCATTTCACAAGGCGTAGCCTTGATTTTGTTTAAAATTTGTTCAATTTCTGAGGCACAGCCTCATTCCTCTAACTCAACCTCGCACCTCATTTTCTCATTTCCTCATTTTCTCATTTCCTAATTTCCGGTATTATTGGCATTTTTTTTATCTTTTGTTTGCTTGGTATTGATAAAAAGTAGTATTTTTGTAGCCTAAAATGAAACCTTTTTTTTTCCAAATGAGCACTGCAAAACAAGCAAAATCTGCCTTAATATCTGTTTTCGACAAAACAGGATTAGAGCCTATCATTCACAGAATGAAAACCTTAGGAATTACTATTTACTCCACAGGAGGTACTGAAGATTTTATCAAGAAATTAGGCGTAGAGGTAGTTCCCGTCGAATCTATCACCGATTATCCTCCCATTTTCGGCGGACGTGTCAAGACGCTCCACCCTAAAATCTTCGGAGGTATCCTCAACCGTCAGGATAATGCACAAGATACTGAAGAAATGAAGCAATATGCTATCCCTCAAATCGATATAGTGATTGTAGACTTATATCCTTTCGAAAAAACAGTAACCAGCGGAGCTAGCGAGCAAGAGATTATTGAAAAGATAGATATAGGAGGTATTTCGCTTATTCGTGCAGCTGCCAAAAACTATAAAGATGTACTTTGTGTGGCATCGGTAAACCAATATGCTGACCTTTTGTACATCTTAAACGAACAGCACGGTAGCTCTACTTTGGAAGAGCGCCACTCCTTTGCTACTAAGGCTTTCCGAGTATCCTCACACTACGATACCGCTATCTTCAACTATTTTAATCAAACAGAAGAAATTCCTACCTTAGCAATTAGCGAGTGCGACGGACAAGTATTACGCTACGGCGAAAATCCTCATCAAAAAGGAGAATTTTACGGTAATTTCGATGCCCTTTTCGATAAACTACACGGCAAAGAGCTCTCTTATAACAATTTGTTAGATGTAGATGCCGCCGTAAACTTAATGGCTGAATTTGTAGGTGACGACCCTACTTTTGCCATACTGAAACACAACAATGCTTGCGGGGTAGCAACACGCAAAACTATTCACGAGGCATATAAAGATGCTCTCGCAGGCGACCCCGTATCGGCTTTTGGTGGCATTCTCATCTCTAATACTAAGATAGATTCAGCTACCGCCGAAACCATTCACTCGCTGTTTTTTGAGGTAATCATTGCACCTTCTTACAGCGATGAAGCCCTAAAAATACTCGAACAGAAGAAAAACCGTATTATTTTAGTACAGAAGAAAGCCAAAATGCCTACAACAAGTGTGCGCTCGTGTCTCAACGGCTATTTGGTACAAGAAAAAGACCTCAAAACCGATAGCATAGAAGATGTACAATACGTAACTGCTGTAAAACCGTCAGCCGAAGTGCTCGAAGACCTCTTCTTTGCTTCTAAAATATGTAAGAATACCAAATCGAATGCCATTGTATTGGCAAAGAATAAACAGCTCATTGCAAGTGGTACAGGACAAACCAGTCGTGTAGATGCTCTTAAACAAGCTATTGAAAAGGCTAAAGAATTTCAGTTTGACCTCAACGATGCAGTAATGGCAAGCGATGCCTTCTTCCCCTTCCCCGATTGTGTAGAAATCGCTCACAACGAAGGTATCCGTTCGGTGATACAACCTGGGGGGTCTATCAAAGACCAAGCCAGTATCGATTATTGCGATGCTCACCAAATGGGAATGGTATTCACAGGAGTACGACATTTTAAACACTAATAAACGCTTTTTAAACAACGTATGAAACACATTGCAGCCGTAGGAGGCTATTTTATAATGCTTTATGATGTCTTTCGCAAACGTACCCGCTGGTCGATAATGAAAGACCTTATCTTGCGTGAGATAGACGATTTAATATTTGGGTCAATAGGTATCGTGACTTTTATCTCTTTCTTTGTAGGAGGGGTAGTAGCAGTACAAACCGCTCTAAATATCGATAACCCTTTTATTCCTAAATACCTTATAGGTTTCGCCACTCGCCAATCTATTGTATTGGAGTTTGCCCCCACCTTTACAGCTATTATCTTGGCAGGAAAAATAGGATCGTTTATCACTTCCAGTATAGGTACTATGCGCGTGACCGAACAGATAGACGCTCTTGATATTATGGGAGTAAACTCAGTGAATTATTTAGTATTCCCCAAAATAGTAGCCCTAATGTTAATGCCTTTTCTCATCGCCTTAGGTATGTACTTAGGCGTATTAGGAGGCTGGGCTTCAGCGGTGATGAGTGGTTATACCACCTCTGCCGAATTTGTGCAAGGAGTACAATACGACTTCAAACCTTACAGTATGATATACGCTTTCACCAAAACGATAGTATTTGCCTTCTTCTTGGCTACTATCCCGTCCTATCACGGCTATTATATGAAAGGAGGTGCACTGGACGTTGGGAAAGCAAGTACCGTTTCGTTTGTATGGACAAGTATAGTGATTATCCTTTCTAACTCGGTACTCACACAGTTGTTCTACGCTTAAAATGTATCAAGAAAACAAACCACAATATCGCATTTTACTGCTTATCGCCCTAGCACACGGACTCAATGACCTCATTCAAGGGGTCATTCCGTCTATTTATCCTGCTCTGCAAAGCAAATATGCTCTCACAATGGCGCAAGTAGGGGTGATTACACTCTGTTACCAACTATCAGCCTCTATATTGCAACCCTTAGTAGGCAATTATACCGATAAGCACCCTAAGCCCTACTCACAAGTATTGGGAATGGCATTTACCACTATGGGAATCGTGAGTTTATCGTTGGCGAGTAGCTATACAGCTATACTGTGCTCGGTAGTATTCATAGGGGTAGGTTCATCGGTATTCCACCCTGAATCGTCCAGAGTAGCATTTTTAGCCTCAGGAGGCAGACGCTCGTTCGCACAAGCTATCTTCCAGTTGGGTGGCAACTTTGGGACAGCCTTAGCTCCTCTATTGGTGATATTACTATTGTTCAGCAAAAAAGTAATCGACGGACGAGTTATAGAAGAAAGCCATCAAGGCAATTTAATATGGTTTGCAGGGTTCTCTATCTTTGCAATGCTTATACTGCTCCTCATAGGCAAATGGCGTAGCATTCTGCTTAAATTGCTCAAAAAGAAAGCTAAAAAACCTGTAGTGTTGCCCAATCTCACTCGTGCACAAATTCGCAACTCTATGATTATATTGATGTTGCTAGTATTCTCCAAGAACTTCTATACAGCAGCTATCAACAATTACTTTCAGTTTTATACTATTAAAAAATTCGGATTTAGTAATGCTGAGGCACAGGTATACCTATTTTACTTTTTAGGAGCAGTAGCTGCGGGCTCACTTGTTGGAGGTTTTTTAGGTGATAAAGTAGGAAGAAAATTTATTATTTGGTTTTCAATCTTAGGGGCTGCCCCCTTTGCGCTTTGGTTGCCTTACGCCGATGCCACCACTACGGCAGTACTCATCGTGCTGATAGGGTTTATCATCTCATCGGCTTTTGCCTCTATTTTAGTCTATTCACAAGAGCTTTTGCCCCAGAAAATAGGAATGATTTCAGGCTTTTTCTACGGTTTTGCTTTTGGTATGGGCGGATTGGCTTCGGCAGTATTAGGCAAATTGATAGACATAACCAGTATTGACTTCGTTTATAAACTATGTTCTTTCTTGCCTTTGATGGGGCTTATTGCATACTTTTTGCCAAACTTATCTTCTGTATCTCTTTCTCAAAAACAGACACAAACCACCCCATAAGGGTATTTTGCAATACTCTTACAAATAAACTTTTTCAGTGTTTAAGCTATATTTCTAACTTATGGTAATGCGTTGAGTTTCTCGATAAGAGCCCCTGCTTTTTGTTCAAAGTCTCTTCTCACTTGTTTGAGGTGAGCGCCTCTGTTTTCCACTGTTTTATCGGCTACTTTATCGATAAGCGTATCAAAATCGTTGAGAATTTCGGTTACAAGAGCTTTACCTCCTTCTGTTTGCATCTTTCCTGTGAAATACACTGCATCAATAATATCACCCAACACGTAGTTGATGTCCTTTTTTAAATTGCGAATACTTGCCATACGTTTTTAATTTATTTATAAATTGGTTGCAAAGTTATGAATTATTTATTATCTTTGCAAAAAATAAATGGGTAATGTATGTATATAATTTAACAGTGGTGATAAGCGATGAGGTATTCCCCCAGTGGCAAGAATGGCTACAAAACGTTTATTTACCTACTATAAACACTAATAAAGCCATAGAGAGAGTACGAGTGTTTAAAGTATTGGACGTACCTGAAAAACACTATGCCATTCATCACGAAACTACTTCACCCGCCCAGTTATTGCATTTCATTGAGCACACTATTCCTAAACTCCTACAACAGTCTGCTGAAACTTTTGGCGAAAAGGTTCTCTTTTGGGGTACCCAACTAAAAGAAGTAAAAAGTGAAGAGTGAGAAGTAAATAGATTTTGGCACAGAAATTGATTTACATTCATTAAGCACTAACCATTGACCATAAACCATTAATTACACACTATTAACTAAAAACGATTGACAATGAAAAAGAATTTTAACCTCAGAAAAACGATGAGATACCTCACCTTAGGTCTGGTAGCCTCATTAGCACTTACCTCGTGCGTAGGTTATTACTATGCCGATGGTATCTATAACGACCCTGTACCCGAAAGGGTAAGATATGTGGAGAGAGAAAGCTATCCTGAACGTTATGACTATCCTCCTGAAAACCGTTATACCCCTAATAAATATAAGGATTTTTTCAGTGAGAAAGCACAACAATATCAACAAAAAACTGACAGTAGTTTTACGCATTTCACCGATGTGAACAGCTATCGCTCCAATGCCTATATAGGCAACTCCTCTTACGGAGGTTGGGGCAGTAACCCTTCACGAGTGAATGTAAATGTGTATAATAACGGTTGGATAAATCCTTATTACGGCTGGAATAACTATTGGGGCTACGGAGCTTGGTATCCTTATTATAGCTATTACGACTACCCTTACTATCGCCCTTATCGCTCTGGCTGGAGCTTTTCCTTAGGTTGGGGCTGGGGTAATTACTACGACCCTTATTGGGGTGGTTACTACGGAGGTTACTATCCTTACTACGGTTACTATGGCTATCCTTATTATGGATATTACGGATACCCATACTATGGATATTATCCTTATGGTGGGTACTATGACCATTATTACGACAGAAGATACTATGACAGCGATTATCGTGTAAGAGAAAGAGGTTATAGAAGATCATACACAGGTGACACACCTCGTGATGATAATCGCAGAGACTATCCTTCTTATGATAATCGTTCAAGAAATACCTATAGTCGTCCTTATGATGAAGGAAGGTATCGCAGTAGCAACCAGAATAATAACTACAATCAGAACAATAATTATAATCGGGGTTATTCTTCCCCTCAGTATGATTCAGGGAGAAGTTATGACAGCGGTCGATACAACTCAGGAGGAAATTATGGAAGTGGCAATTCTGGGGGAAGTAACAATCAACCTTCAGGAGCTGGTACTACAAGAAGAGATTACTAACTTAAAAAGTAAAATTATATGAAAAAAATACTATTTACAATATTGTCTTTGGTAGTCTATAACGTATCAGCTCAAAATTATAAAGATGCCTTGCGTTATTCAACAGAAGACCTTACAGGAACAGCTCGTTTTAAAGGAATGAGTGGTGCCTTTGGAGCTATAGGAGGTGACTTTTCAGCTATCAATATCAATCCTGCTGGAAGTTCTGTTTTTTCGGGAGCACAAATAGGAGGTACTTTGCAAAGTAATGTTACTAAAAATAAGATTACTTATAATGGTACTCAAACTAATAATAGAGATACTGACTTTAATATTAATCAGTTCGGAGTTGTATTTCCTATTGAAGTTAGCTCTTCAGGATGGAGAAAAGTCTCTTTTGGTTTTAATTACCAAAATACTAAAAATTTTGATGCTAGTAACTTCTCATTTTCTGGAAGCGCAAACAAAAATTTGGGAGATTATTTTAAATATTTTGCTGATGGTATAAAGCAACAAAACTTGTTATTAGAAACCTATCAAAATAAACGAGTAATAGAGAGAAATACTCTCCAAGATATTTATTTTGATATGGGAAGATTAGCAGGAGATAGAGCTTTCCGTTATAGAAATGCACTCTTAGGACATTATGTAGGGCTTATTCGTCCACACATAGGAAGAGATGAGGTTAAACCAACAGATTCTGATGCTGTTGCAGATGCTATTTTGCAAGAAACACAGTATGATAAGAATGTAAGTAACGGAGCTGACCAACGATTTGAGCGTGTTACCAGCGGAGGTGTATCAAAGTATAATTTTAATTTTTCAACTCAATACGAAGATTTTCTATACTTAGGACTTAACCTAAATGCACATCGTATCAATCAAAAGGACAAATTATCACATTGGGAAACTTACGCAAGCACTTCTACTATAACAAATGCTTATTTTGAAAATGATTATACTACTACAGGTAGTGGATTTTCTTTTCAGTTAGGAGCTATAGTAAAAGCTACTAAAAGCTTGCGCTTAGGAGTAACTTATACTTCTCCTACGTGGTATACCTTTAATCAAGAGTATACACAATATTTAAGTACTAACAACCGTACTAATTATGCGGATCCAAGAGTGATTGTTACTCTTCCTGACTACAAATTTCGTACACCAGGCAGTTGGACAGCAAGTGCAGCTTACTTATTTGGTAGATATGCTATGCTAAGTGTAGATTATATTTATAAAGATTATAAAAATCTTCACTTTAGGTCTGCTGCAAAAAATGCTGAAAATGATGTTATAGAAAATCAGTTAGGAGAAACCTCTACTGTACGCATAGGAACTGAGTTTCGTATTCCATTTAAAACGGGTGAAACTACCAATTATGTAAGCCTTCGTGGAGGTTATCGTTACGAGCAAAGTCCATATCGCAAAAAGGTGGCTACAGTAGGCGACCTCACCGGCTATTCGTTTGGAGCAGGAGTTACTTTAGGAGGTATTCGTTTAGATGCGTCTTATGACATTGCTAAACAAACAAACCTATACCAAATGTACGAAACAATACTTACCGATAATGCTCAAATAAAATCAACTTACGGTAACTTCTTGTTTACCTTTACTGCACAGCTCTTTTAATTAAATAATTATTAAAGTTACTTTTGCATCATATTGTAGGGGCGAATTGTAATTCGCCCTTCAAAAAGATAAAGTAAAGAGACGGTAATACAAAAATTACCGTCTTATTTTTAGTATAATGAAATTACACAGAAACTTAGTAGATGCCGTAATAGAGGGACTTACCTTTATTTTTAACGAAGGGCAATACGCCGATAAGGTAGTAGAAAAACAACTAAAAAAAGACAAGCGTTGGGGTACCCGCGATAGAGCTTTTATTGCCGAAACTATTTACGACATTGTGCGTTGGAAACGACTTTATGCCGAGATTGCCGAAGTGTACGAACCCTTTACAGTGCATAACCTACGCCGTATGTTTGCCGTGTGGGCGACTCTCAAAAGTATAGCTTTGCCCGATTGGGGAAATTACTTTGAAGATACTCCTGCCCGTCGTATCAAAGGCAAGTTCGACGAACTCTCTAAGGTGAGAAAGCTACGTGAATCAGTACCCGACTGGTTAGATACTTTGGGAGCACAAGAATTAGGAGAAACGTTGTGGACAGATGAATTGCACGCTCTTAACAGTTTAGCTCCCGTAGTATTGCGCGTGAATACCCTTAAAACTTCTTTAGAACACTTGCAACAGTTTTTGCGACAAGAAGGAGTAGAAACTTACCCTTTGCGCGATTACCCCAATGCTTTGCAGTTAGTAGAACGCAGCAATATCTTTAAAACCCAAGCCTTTGCCGATGGACTGTTTGAGGTACAAGATGCTTCCTCTCAAAAAGTAGCTCCCTTTATGCAGATAGACGACAAGGTGAAACGTGTGATTGACACTTGTGCTGGAGCAGGAGGTAAAACCTTACACCTCGCTACCCTAATGCAAAACAAAGGTCAGATTATAGCGATGGATATCTACAAGCAGAAATTACAAGAGCTCAAACGCAGGGCACGACGTAACGGGGTTTTTAACATAGAAACTAAACTCATAGAACCCAAACAGCTCAAACGTATGTACGGCACATTCGACCGCGTACTCATTGATGCCCCTTGTAGCGGACTCGGCGTACTGCGCCGTAACCCAGATGCAAAATGGAAATTGCAACCTGAATTCTTGGACGAAATACGCACTACTCAACAAGAAATTTTACAACAGTACAGTAAATTGCTAAAAAAAGGAGGCAAACTTGTCTATGCAACTTGTTCTATATTGCCTAGTGAAAACCAACAACAAATAGAAAAATTCTTAGCCTCAGAAGCAGGAAAAGAGTATCGCTTAGAAGCTGAGGAAGTGATTTTTGCTCATCAATCGGGATATGATGGTTTCTATATGGCAAGGCTTATTAATGATTAATGATTTCTCTAATCATTAAAAATTGTACATATCATTATTTTGTTGTAATTTTGCACTCTAAATTTTATCACTCATAAACTCAATAACGAATGAAGAAAATAATAACACTGATATTCGTAGTACTTGTTGCAATAGCAAATGCTCAAATACATAACCCTGTAAAATGGAAAACAGCGGTTGAAAAAATCAGCGATAACGAATATTATTTGGTAGCAACAGCTTCCATTGAGGCTGGCTGGAAGCTCTACGCACAAAACATTCCGCCTAAAGGACCTATTCCTACCTCCTTTGCCTTTGAAAAAAGCGCAAACTTCGAGCTTATGGGTAAGACCGAAGAAAGTAAACCTATACAAAAACACGACAAGGTTTTTGATATGGAAATTGCTTATTTTCACAATCAAGCTGTCTTCAAACAACGCATCAAAATAGTAAAACCTATAACTTCTATAAAAGCAACGGTAGAGTTTATGAGCTGTGACGATAGCAACTGTTTGCCTCCCGATACAGTAGATTTAGAGTTTTTCCTTTCGGGAGCTCCCGTTGCAAGCAAAGTGGCAACTCCTCAGTTTACTTTTGGTAATAATACAGACAGTAATAATACAGTTCCTGCAACTACTATAAGTCAAACTACAACAGCAAAAGCTCCTGCTACTACCCCTATCTCACGTCAAGGTCTGTGGACAATATTCTTTATATCTTTTCTTTCTGGCTTTGCTGCCTTGCTCACTCCTTGTGTATTCCCAATGATTCCTATGACGGTGAGTTATTTTACCAAACAGAGCAAAACTAAAGCTAAAGGTGTGAAGAATGCTGTGATCTATGGTATTTCTATTATTGTGATTTACGTGTTGTTGGGCTCAGCTATTACTGCTATCTTTGGTGCAGATGCTTTGAATGCTTTGGCAAGCAACTTCTGGTTTAACCTCATCTTTTTCTTGATATTGGTAGTATTTGCCATTTCGTTTTTAGGTGCGTTTGAAATTACTTTGCCCAGCTCGTGGAGTACCAAAGTAGATGCTCAAGCCGATCGCAGTGGTTTTATAGGTATCTTCTTTATGGCGTTGGCGTTAGCTATCGTATCATTCTCGTGTACAGGTCCTATTGTAGGTACTTTGTTAGTACAAGCTGCCTCCGAAGGGGGGATCGCTCCTATTATTGGTATGTTCGGCTTCTCATTGGCAATTGCCTTGCCTTTTGCCTTGTTCGCAGCCTTCCCTGGTTGGTTGCACTCCTTGCCTAAATCAGGTGGTTGGATGAACACCGTGAAAGTGGTATTGGGATTTTTAGAATTGGCATTAGCATTCAAATTCCTTTCTAATGCTGATTTGGTATTGCAATACCATTGGATAGAACGCGAAGTATTTATTGCTATTTGGATTGCAGTTTTTGGTGCCTTATCACTCTACCTTTTTGGAAAAATACGTTTGCCTCACGACGATGCCACCGACCGTATTTCAGTAGGTCGCCTGCTATTAGGCTTATTAACCCTTAGTTTTACGGTTTATATGATTCCGGGGTTATGGGGGGCACCACTCAACCTTATCAATGCTTTTCCTCCTCCGCAACATTATAGCGAATCGCCTTACGGTGTAGGCTATACCGCTGACGGAGGTAGTGCGAGCGTAGATGAAGGTGCTCTTCCTGAAGGAGCGCACTTGTTCAAACCTCACAATATCGTTACTTTTGATGATTATGAAAAAGGATTAGCTTATGCCAAACAAGTGAACAAACCCGTATTGTTAGACTTTACTGGCTGGTCTTGTGTAAACTGCCGCAAAATGGAACAAAACGTATGGCCTAACCCTCAAGTGCTCGATGCTCTTAGAAATGAGGTGGTATTAATTTCGTTGTACGTAGACGATAAACGTCCGCTACCCGAAAGCGAAGTGAGACCTTCACAGATTAGAGAAGGCAAGATGATAAAAACCATTGGACAAAAATGGAGTGAGTTTCAAACCCTCCATTACAAAGCCAATACACAACCCTTTTACGTGCTGATGAATCTCCAAGGAGAGAACTTAGTAGACCCAATAGGATATACCCTTGATACCGATGACCCCGATGAGTTTTACAAATGGATAAAACAAGGGATTACTGCCTTTGGCAAATAAAATTATTTGATGAAAAACAAACACTACATACTCCCCATATTTATAGGCTTAAGTTTAGCATTAGGGCTTGTTTTAGGAAGACAACTTGCGAATTTTTACATTCCCAAGCCTCCTCCACCCGTACCTATGCCTATTACTGATATAGATACGGTGCAAGAGAATCCTTATAAAGTGAAATTAAACAGACTTATTGATTATATAGAAGAGGACTATGTAGATAAAGTAAATACCGATAGTATTGTAGACCTCACAATAAACAGTATTTTGCGCAAGTTAGATCCTCACTCTACTTATATCTCTAAAAGTGATATCCAAGAGGTAGCCGAAACGATGAGTGGTAAGTTCGTAGGTGTGGGTATTAGCTTTTATATGTACAAAGATACCATTGCCGTAATCAAACCTATTGAGGGAAGTGATGCTATGCACAAAGGCATTCGCTTTGGTGATCGTATTTTAATAGCAGGGAAAGATACCTTGTTTAAAAAACACTTAAATACTGATAAAATCAAAAATATTCTCAAAGGAGAAATGGGGTCAAAAGTAGATTTAACTATTTACCGAAAAAGTAAAGATAGTCTTTTTAAAATAGGTATTGAGCGAAAGTTTATTCCTATTAAAAGCATTGATTGTTTTTACAAAGTAAATGATACTTTAGGCTATATACGTATGAATAGGTTTGCCGAAACTACTAATGATGAATTTGACTCAGCACTTAAAGCTTTGGAAAAAGAAGGTATTAACAGTTTAATTCTAGATTTGCGTAATAATTCTGGTGGCTTTCTCAATGTTGGAATTCAGATAGCCGATGAGTTCTTAGCAAAGGATAAGATGATTGTATTTACCAAAAATAATCGCAAAGAAATAGAAGAAACCTATTCTACTGCTGGTGGGTTATTCGAAAATAAACCTATATTTGTACTTGTCAATGAAAATAGCGCCTCAGCTAGTGAAATTGTAGCAGGGGCTTTACAGGATAACGATAGAGGTGTGATAGTAGGACGTAGAACTTTCGGCAAGGGATTAGTACAAAGCGAAATGCCTCTACCTGACGGTTCGGCAGTACGCCTTACTACCGCTCGCTACTACACTCCAACAGGACGCTCTATACAAAAGCCCTACAACTTGCGTCACCAGCGCAGAAGCTTTCAAATAGATAATGCTACAGTCCCCGATTCTTTAAAGTTTACAACTCCTAAAGGAAAAGTAGTGTATGGTGGTGGTGGTATCTACCCTGATGTATATGTACCAGTAGATATGAAACCGGAAACCTATATGGTAAATGAAGTGCTAAACTCAGGACTTACGAACTTCTTTTTGTTTGAATATTTAGATAGTCACCCTTCTCAGAACCATAAGCCACAAAAGTCTTATTTCATAGGGGGATACAAAGTGCCCAAAGAAATGCTCAACGCCTTTTCAAAGTTTTTAAAAGAGCGTAAAATCAACATAGATTTCAAACGAAACAGCAATGATATATCAAAATATCTAAAAGCTAACTTAGCTGAGATATGGTTTAACGATAATGTAGCAGGGCTTATCAGGAATCAAGGAGATTTTTACATAGAAAGCTGTCTACACTACTACAAACAAAAACACCCTAAAAATGGCACTGAAAATCCTACCAAAGTGGTAAGGAGAAAAGCCAAAAAACCTATAAAAAGAGTTTAAAAAATATATGAGCAAGAATTTAACATCACGTAGTGAAGACTATTCTAAATGGTATAACGAATTGGTTGTAAAAGCCGATTTAGCCGAAAGTTCAGGCGTGCGTGGCTGTATGGTAATCAAACCTTACGGCTATGCTATTTGGGAAAAAATGCAAGCAGAACTCGACCGTATGTTTAAAGAAACTGGTCACACCAATGCTTATTTTCCTTTATTTGTACCCAAAAGTTATTTTGAAGCAGAGGAAAAGAATGCTGAAGGTTTTGCTAAAGAATGTGCCGTAGTAACCCACTATCGTCTTAAAGCCGACCCTAATGAAAAAGGAAAACTAATGGTAGACCCGGAAGCAAAACTCGAAGAAGAGCTGATAGTACGTCCTACCTCAGAGGCAATTATTTGGAACACCTACAAAAACTGGATACAGTCTTACCGTGATTTGCCTATACTCATCAACCAATGGGCGAATGTTGTGCGCTGGGAGATGCGCACCCGTCTATTTCTTCGCACTGCGGAATTCTTGTGGCAAGAAGGACACACCGCCCACGCCACTAAAGCCGAAGCCATAGAAGAAGCTCAAAAGATGATGAACGTATACGCCAACTTCGTAGAGAACTTTATGGCTGTGCCTGTAATAAAGGGTGTAAAAAGTGAAAGCGAACGCTTTGCAGGGGCTGACGATACCTACTGTATAGAAGCCCTTATGCAAGACGGAAAAGCACTGCAAGCAGGAACATCACACTTCTTAGGACAGAACTTCGCCAAAGCCTTTGACGTGAAATATGTGAGCAAAGAAGGTAAACAAGAATATGTATGGGCGAGCTCTTGGGGCGTCTCTACCCGTTTGATGGGTGCCCTTATTATGACCCACAGCGATGACAATGGATTAGTACTTCCTCCTAAATTGGCTCCTATACAAGTGGTAATCGTGCCTATCTACAAAGGAGCAGAACAATTAGAAAAAGTGCGCTCCCATATTCAGCCTTTAATTGAAGAACTCAAAAAACACAATATCAGTGTAAAATTCGACGATCGTGATACACAGTCTCCTGGCTTTAAGTTCCACGAGTACGAACTCAAAGGGATACCTGTACGCTTAGCTGTAGGACAACGCGACATAGAGCACAATACCTTCGAAGTAGCCCGTCGCGATACCCTTACCAAAGAGACAGTAGCTGGTGACCAAATTGTAGCTCATATTCAGCAGCTTTTAGAGAATATTCAATCCAATATGTACAACAAAGCTTTGGAGTACCGCAATACCCATATTACCGAGGTAAATAGCTATGACGAGTTCAAGGAATTGTTAGAAACTAAAGGAGGTTTTCTCTCAGCACACTGGGATGGTACTCCCGAAACTGAAGAGCGTATCAAAGAAGAGACCAAAGCAACGATACGTTGTATACCATTGGATATCAAGGAAGAGTCTGGGTATTGCATCTACTCGGGTAAGCCTTCGAAAAAACGAGTGCTTTTTGCTAAAGCTTATTAAAAATAAAATGAGTCCAGTGATCGCTGGACTCATTTTTCTTAATATAATTAGTTTCCTCATTACTTATCTTCTATGCTTTAAAACTTTTAAACAAAGTTTCCATCTTTTCTCTTTCTTCTTCAGCTAAAGCTGCATCTACCAAGATTCGTCCACTGTGCTCATCAGTAATAATCTTTCTACGAGAGGCAATTTCTACTTGTACTTGTGGTGGAATAGCAAAAAAAGAACCTCCAGAGGCTCCACGCTGAATTGGCACTATTGCTAAACGGTTCATCACACTACTGCGAATGCGTTGATAGGCTTTTAGCAAACGCTCTTCAATTTTAGCCGCATACTCTTCTGCTTTTTCTCTTAAAAATTCTTCCTCTTTCTCAGTTTCTGCCAAAACAGAATCAAGTTCAGCTTTTTTGTGCTTGAGGTGCGCATCACGTTGGGCTTTGCGCTCATCTACTTGCTTAATAGCCTCTTTCTTTTGGTCTACTTGCGCTTTACCTTCTTTAATGCGTTTTTCTGCCAACTGTACTTCTAACTCTTGAAATTCTATCTCTTTAGAAAGAGAGGTATATTCACGATTGTTACGTACATTCTTTTGCTGGGTAGTATATTTTTTAATAAGGGCTTTTGCCTCTTCAATTTTTGCCTTCTTCTCAGCAATTCCTGCCTGCAATTCGTCTAACTCTTCTTTAAACTTTACGTGACGTTTTTTTAAACCCTCTACCTCATCTTCAAGGTCTGAAACTTCTAACGGAAGCTCTCCACGAGTGTTCTGTAACTCATCAATCTTAGAATCGATGAGCTGTAAATCATACAATGCTCTTAATTTTTCTTCTACGGTTATATCCACTTTTTGTGCCATATCTATGAATAATATTTGATAGGATTTGTATCTACATTTGATATTGAGAGGGCAAAAGTAGGAATTTTTTTTGAAAGATACTCAAATAAAATAAATTTTATGTATTGTTCACTTTCAAAATGACCTATATCTGCTAATAATATTTTCCCCTCAGCCCTGAAAAAATCGTGGTATTTAAAGTCTGCACTCACAAAAACATCTGCTCCTGCTCGCTTAGCATCTTCTATTGCAAAAGCTCCACTTCCTCCCAATACAGCTACTTTTTTCACTTCTTTTCCCCTGAATGCTGAATACCTAATACAGCTTACCTCCATTTTTTCTTTTAAATAAACAAGGAAATCAGCCTCACTCATCGGGGTTCCAAATTCCCCTATCATACCCATTCCTATATGTTGGTGCTCATTTTCGAGTATATATATCTCATAAGCCACCTCTTCATAGGGGTGATTTTGGTGAAGTGCTTTTAGGATTTGAGATTGTAAGTGCTTGGGAAAAATAACTCCTATTTGTGTTTCATCTTCTGTGTGAAATACATTGGGTTCACCAATAGTTGGGTGTGAAGATTCATTGCCCTTATAAGTGCCTTTCCCTTCAAGATTGAAACTGCATTCCGCATAGTTGCCTATATTCCCCGCTCCTGCTTCGAAGAGCGTTTTACGTAGCTTTTCAGCATTGGCTTTTGGAACATAGGTAATAAGTTTTCTAATAACATTAGACTGTGGAATAAGTATGGAGCGATTGTGTAATCCTAAACGGTCAGCAATAGAAGCATTCACTCCTAACAGCTGATTGTCCAAAGCCGTATGCATACTGTAAATAGCTATCTGATGTCGAATCGCTTTCATCACTACTCGTTCCACATAGGTCTTCCCTGTAAGCGACTTAAGCCCACTGAAGATAATCGGGTGGAAACTAACAATAAGATTACAATTCTTTTCAATAGCTTCTTCTACCACAGCTTCTAATGTATCTAAGGTGATGAGAACTCCTGTTACTTCGGCATTGGCGTCACCTACCAATAAGCCTACATTGTCAAAACTCTCAGCATAATCAAGTGGTGCAAGAGTTTCAAGAACTTTAGTTATGTCTTTTACTTTCATCGTATTCTTTTAATGTTTACATACTTTTTCACAGTTCTTTTAATAAAGATTTTCTCTAATCTTTTTCTATATCTGATTTATTGTGTTAGAGACTTAAAATCTCTCCATCATCGTAATACACTACTCTGTCTCCTATAATACGAGCAGGAGCGGTGTATCTATGAGGTTCTTCCTTACCTATTGCCATAATATGATTTACTTGCCAACCCTTGACTTTCAAATAATCTGATACCATCGACCTATGACAACGCCACCAAACAGCCTCTGCACACATATAAGCAGTAGTTTCTTTTTCAGCTATAGCAATGAGTTGAGCAATACCTTTTTCAAAATCATAAGTCTCCATATAATCAGCATAAGCTCGGAAGGACTCGTTATGCCAACGAGTATTCTTAGAGTCTTTATGTACTTTACGTCTACCACCTAATAACGTGAGATGGGTATAGGCTATTCCAATTTCGGGTAATACTACCTCTAAGTTTTCTTTATTAAATTGCGGATATTTGTTAGAGCCTGGTAACCCTCTGATATCAACTAAATGTTGTATCTCAAACGATTGTAACATCTCTATAAATTCTTCCAATGTATGTGTGGAATGTCCTATAGTATATATTCTTTTCATAATCAATTACTAACCACTATCTTACTCTTTCCATTACCTTCCTTCTGTACCACTACTTTCACAGCAATACGCTCTACCATCTCCTGCACGTGAGAGATAACTCCCACTTTCTTCCCTTGATTTTGCAAACTCTCTAAGGCATCTAAGGCTACTGAAAGTGTCTCAGAGTCTAAAGAACCAAAACCTTCGTCTATAAAGAGGGTTTCTACGTTCATTTTGGTAGATGAAAGAGACGAAAGTGCCAAAGCTAAAGCCAAGGACACCAAAAACGATTCTCCTCCTGAAAGTGAGTATACCGACCGTACCTCAGCTCCCATATCATTGTCTATCACTTGCAGACTAAGAGAGTTAGGAATGCGTTGCAGGGTGTAGCGTCTATTGAGGTAGCGCATCTGCACATTAGCATATTGCAAGAGCATATCCAAAGTGTACTCCTGCGCGTATTTGCGAAACGCATTACCTGTACTACTTCCTATCAGGTCGTTGAGCAAGCTCCAACGATGAGCGAGTTTTTCCTTTTCTTCTTTGGCTGTGTGCAACTCAACTGCTATTGCTCGCTGTTGCTCATCATTTAAAAGCCGACTCTTTTGAGTGACTACCGCATCGCGCAAGGTATCTTCTTCTGCTGTCTGTTCAGCCAACTGCTGAACGATATCTTCTTCTGTAAGGTTGAGTGGTCTTTTTTCTTTTAGTGTTTCAAGCGCTTGCTGTTTTTCATTCGCAATGGTATTGTATTGTGCAATGCGGTCATTTAAGGATTGAAGGGCTTGGCGCTCTGATTGTAGCCATTCGTGAGAACGATTCGCCCACTCTTGCATTTTGCTTCTTATATGCTCTATTTGAGCAGGTTTGTAGGCTGTAAGCCATTCTTCTATTTTGTGAGTTGCCTCGGCTATATGAGCTTGCGATTGCTGTTGTTGCGTCGCTAAGGTCTCTAAGTTTTTTTCGTTAGCCGTCATCTCCAATAAAATAGCGTTATATTGCTGTTGCGTTTGCTCTGAAAGAGTTGTTAATCGCTCTAACTGCTGTTGGTAACTCTCTTCTATTACTTGAACCGATTTTCCTTCTAACAATCTCGCACGTTCTTCTTTCAGCGTTTGCAATTGTGCTTGCTCTTTATCGATTGCCACTGTCAATTCGGTGAGCTCTTGACGGAGTACTTGTTGTGAGGAGGCGAGCTCGGTGCGCTCTTGGGTGAGTTCAGCAAGGCGCTTTTTGTATTTCTCGATACAAGCCGAATGCGCTTCCCAGTCGGTTTTAGCAGTGGTGATTTGGTTTTGAAATTGCACAATATCAGTTTTCCAAAGGTTGAGCCAAGCGTCCGAAAGTTGTAAGCTCTGTAATTGCTGACTGTATTTTTGCCGTTGTTGCTCGTAATTTTCAGCGTCTTTCGCAAGGGTATTCAGCTCATCAGTAAGCGATTTGAGTCGGTTGAGGACTTCAAAAAGACGCTCGTTTTCCGCTAAAAGATGTTCTGTTTTTGCTATCTTATCCGTGATATATTCTTCTATTCTCACAGAAGGATAGGTCGTATAATACACTGATTGCGACAAGCGTTCGCTCTCTTGTTGCCATAAATCCGTACGTTCTGTGTTTTGTGCTGTCTGACTCTCTATACGCTTTTGCAGTTCTTTGAGCTCCGTTTCTTTGGTGATAACCTCTTTGGTAAGCGTTTCTAATTGTTTTTTAGCCGTTAGAAATTCTTGTTGCACTGTATCTATCAGGTGTTCAGCTACTGCCTTATGAGCATTGGGGTGGTGTACCGAACCACATACGGGGCAGGCTTCTCCTTCCACCAAATGTTCTCTCAAAAACGCTACATCTTTGGTATTTTCTATTTGTGCCCTTTGGTAAATGCGTTCCGCTGTATCACAAGCTATTTGGGTGGCTATCTTCTCAGCTTTTAAACGTTGCAATGTTTCCAATATTTGGCTTTGGGCGTTTTGCATCTCTTGTAAGAGCGCTTCTCCCTGAACCTTTGCGTCAGTGTATTGCTTGATATGTTTGGCAATCTCTCTATCCGCCTGATACACTTGCAAGGCGGTGAGATAAGCCTTCTGCTGTTTGGCAAGCGTCTCTATATCAGTTGAGGGGAGTGCCTGTATAGGGTATTGTGCTTTCAGCTCATTAAGTTGTTGTCTAAGGCGTTCTTCTGCTTGGCTATGGGCAGTTAGTTTTTCATTGAGTTGTTGCTGTTCTTCCACAAGCTGTTTGAGCCACAACGCATTGCGGTACAACTGCGCTTCATCAGGGTGAGTGTTGAGCCACTGCTCTTCTTGCTGAATGTACCTCTCCCCTTTCTGTATGTGTTCAGTTACTTTTTCAAGCGACTCTTTTTTAGCTTGCAAAGCACTCTTTTTTGCCTCTTGTTGCTGCTGTTTTTGCTCAAAAATCTGCGTTAGTTCTGCAAGTCGTACGTCCAATTCCTTTGCTCTGGCAATAGCAGGTTTGGCAGTTTCATAAGCCTTTTTGGCAGTAGCCAAATCGTTTTCGGTTAGCAATTTTTGCTCGGATACCTTAGCCTTATCAGCTGTGAGCCGTTCTTTTTCGGTAGTAGCTTCCTTCAAATGTTGCTGAGCGGTTGCTAATAGTTCTTTTTCCCTTTGCTCGGTGAGGATATCCCCTTTTATGGCTTGTAATTGCTCTATGATAGCAAGCTCTCCAAAACGTTCCGCTTGCGAGGTTTTCTCTTGTTCGGCTTTTTCTTTATTGGCAACAGCCTCTTGCCATTGCTGAGTGTACAACTTCTGATTGTCAAACCACTGTTGTTGTTCTTTTAAAGAAGCGAGCGATGCTTGTAAGGTTTTCAACCTCTCTTCATCGGCTGTAAGTTGCTCGGTTAAGGCACTGCGTTCCTCTTCCGTTAAAAAAACAATGTTTTCGAGCTGTTTTTCTAAGAGTTGGAGTTCGTTTTTATGTTGCTTGTTGAGTTCGTACACTTGCTTAGAAATGCGTGTGTAAATCTCCGTACCTGTGAGTTTTTCTAAGATATCCGACCGCTTATCATCATTTGCTTTTAAGAACGACGTAAAGTCTCCTTGTGCCAAAATCACCGATTTGGTAAACTCGTCAAAAGTCAAGCCTACGCATTCCTTTATCTTTTCGAGCACCAATGTCTTGCGGTTCTCAGCAATCAGTTGGTTATCCGTCAGGCAAGTAAGTTGCAAAGTTTCAGGCTGAATTGCCCCCGAAAGTTTGTTATAGGCTCTGCGTACCTGCCATTCCGCTTCATAAGTCTTGCCGTCTACCGCCTGAAATACCACTTTGGCATAGCCCGAAATCGCCCCTTTGCGCAAGAGGTTCTTCACATTATTCACCTGCACCTCAGCCGAGCCGTCAGCAATAGCAACCGAGTTTTTTGTAGTTGCCAAGCGAGGGGTATTGTTATAAAGCGCAAGGCAAATAGCATCTAAAATGGTAGATTTGCCTGCCCCTGTCGCTCCTGTAATAGCAAATAACCCCACCGATTTAAGGGGTTCAGCTTCCAAATTAAGCGTAAAGGGACCTTCTATAGAAGCGATATTATGAAGAGAGACCGAAAGTATTTTCATAAGAAAAAAAACCTCCGTGAGGAGGTTTTTAAAAGTTGCTATGTTATTTTTGGAACTTAGCGTATTTGTTTTTAAACTTATCAATACGTCCGGCTGTGTCGATAAGTTTAGATTTACCAGTGTAGTAAGGGTGCGAAGTGCGAGAAATCTCTAATTTTACTAATGGATACTCAACCCCTTCTACTTCAATAGTCTCTTTTGTTTCTACGGTAGACTTTGTGATGAAGATATCGTCGTTCGACATATCTTTGAAAGCCACCAAACGGTAAGATTCTGGGTGAATTTCTTTTTTCATTGCAATGCTAATTTTATTACGTAATTTTTTCAGGGCGCAAAGGTACAACTATTTTTTGAATTGACAAACTAAATAATCAAAATCTAAAACCTTAAAATATAATTCACTGATTATTAAACACTCCAATAACCCTTGTATAACAATCAACTAAGATTCATCAAAGTCTCAATTGTCGCTTTTGCATCGTATCTCCCCCTTTGAGGATAGCCAGCGAGAAGTTTTCACCATATTCCTTCCGTCATTCGTCACCCGTCCCTCGTCATTACACCCCCTCTCCTTGGGAGAGGGACGGGGTGAGGATTCTTTTTCTTTCGCCTCGAAACCCCGTTTTTAACATTTTTAGTGCTATTGTATTATAGTATGAATCAACTACTTATATACCCTTTCTATACCAATCGTCCAAGATTCGTATAAGCTTCCTATAAGCTCTCTATAAGCTACCCCCACCCTCCTAATAGCCTTTTTTCACCAAAATCCCTCTCGACCTACTTCCGAACTATTCCGTTTCCTTCCGAAAACTCCGATGTGTCATTTTTTTGCGACACACACTTTGCCAAAATTAATTGCTCGTCGTGCTACGACTGCCTGTGCGGCTCGCACCTTTGGCAAAGTTGAATAAACTGACAAACCCTCCGCTGGCGCGTTTCTTGTAGCTCGCACTCCATTTTCTCATTCTCTCATTTTCTAATTTGCTAATTCTCAAAAGTTACTTTACAAGGCGTAGCCTTGATTTTGTTTAAATTTTGTTTAATTTCTGAGGCACAGCCTCATTCCTCTAAATCAAACTCGCATCTCATTTTCTAATTTTATAAATTATTTTGTATCTTTGCATCGTTTTGGCGCAGTATTTGATTAACAGCTATGAATTAAAAGTTAATAATAAAAGCCTTTGCGATTTTTAACTCTTAACTCTTATCTTTTAACTAATTATGATTCATATCGACGAAAAAATATATCTTTGGCTCATAGCGGTACTCATCCCGCTATTCATCATCTTTGCCCTTTCAATGCTTCGCAAACGTCGGTTGCAAAGACAATTTGCCTCCTCCCCTGCCCTTAGGCGTTTAGCTCCTGACCGTTCGCGATTCAAACTCTGGGTGAAATGGAGTGTCTTGGCAGTAGTGCTTGTGCTACTGAGCATCGCCCTAGCTAACCCCAAGATAGGTACAAAAATTGAAACCGTAAAACGCGAAGGGGTAGATATCGTCTTTGCTATTGATGTCTCTAAAAGTATGCTTGCCGAAGACGTAGCCCCCAATCGTTTGGAAAAGGCAAAACGCATCGCTTTCGAAACCATTAGTCAGCTAAAAGGCGACCGTGTAGGTATCGTAGCTTATGCAGCTAGCGCTTATCCTCAGCTCGCTCTCACTACCGACCATTCTGCCGCTAAGATGTTTCTACAAGGTATGAACACCGATATGCTTTCCTCTCAGGGAACTGCCATTCAGGAAGCAATACGTATGGCAAGCAACTATTTCGATGAGAATACTCCCACCGCGCGCTTGCTCTTTATCCTCACCGATGGCGAAGACCACGAAATGGGTGCTACCGAAATCGCTACCGAAGCACAAGAAAAAGGAGTACATATCTACACCATAGGTATCGGCACCGAAAAAGGCGCTCCTATCCCTATCAAAGACGGAGGCGAACAAACGTATAAGCGCGACCGCAATGGCGAAGTGGTGATTACCAAACTCAACCGCGAACTCTTGCAACAGATAGCCATCAATGCAGGAGGTGAATACCTCGACGGCGATAATACCCAAAAAGTAGTAAGCCAAATTAACAAGATATTAGACGGTACTGAAAAAAGTCAGTTCGATACCCAAAAATTTGTAGATTTCAAAGACCAATTTCAGTGGTTTTTAGGCGGAGCTTTGCTCTTGCTCATCTTAGACCTCGCTATCTTTGAACGCAAAACCCAATGGGTAAAGAAATTGAATCTATTCAACGAAAAAGAAAAAGACAAATAGTGCGTCCCGAACTTTGCCAAAGTTTAAAACTTTGGCAAAGTTGAAAACAAACAATCTACTATGAAAAACGTTCTATACATAACATTATCCTTACTATCCCTCTCTGCTTTTGCACAAACCAAAGCCGAAAAAGAGGCACAAAAAGCAATTGCTAACTCTAAAAAATATACGTACGAGGGCAACACCGCTCTCAAAGGCGATAAACCCGTACAAGCCGAAGTAGAATATCGCAAAGCAATAGCCGAAGATAAAAACAACGCTACTGCACAGTATAATCTCGGTACGATGTACTATCAACAAAAGAGTTACGACGAGGCTTTCTCCCGACTTAAAAACGCCTCAACCTCCGATAAGATAACTGAAGAAGAAAAACACAAGGCTTTCCACAATTTAGGCAATGCCTTTATGAAGAACAAAGAGTACGAAAAGGCAGTGCTCTCTTATAAAGAAGCCTTGCGTCATAATCCTAAAGATGAAGAAACCCGTTACAATTTGGCAGTAGCCAAAGAAATGCTTAAACAAAACCCACCTCCACCTCAAAACAACAAAAACAATAAAGATAAAAACAACCAACAAAATCAAAACAACCAACAAAATCAAAACAATCAACAGAACCAGCAAAATCAGAATAATCAACAGAACCAAAATAACCAGAATAAAAACCAAGATAACAAGAATAATCAGGACAACAAAGACAATAAAGATAATAAAAAAGATCAAGGCGATAAACAGGATAAAAACAAAGACAAGGGCGACGACCAAAAAGACCCTAACCAAAACAACCAACAGGATAAAAACCAAAGCGGACAAGGACAAGGTGAGCAACGTCCCTCTTCTCTTTCGCCACAACAAATGGAGCGTATCTTGGAGGCAATGAACAACGAAGAGCGCAAAACCCAAGAGAAAATTAACGCTCAAAAAGTAAAAGGGCAACGCGCTAAAACTGAAAAAGATTGGTAGTAGTAGGGACGAATGGCTATTCGCCCTTTTAATAAGTAAAAGCTAAAATGAAATACAAGATAATATTCTTTATAACTTTCTTAATCCAAAGTCTCTATGCACAACAAGTAGAGTTCAAAGCCGAAGTGAGTAAAAATCAATTAGGGGCTAACGAACGCTTGCGCATAGAATTCTCTATGAATAAAGACGGCGATAACTTTACTCCGCCTAACTTTCACGGTTTTACCATAGTAATGGGACCTTCGCAATCGGTTTCAAGATCGTGGATTAATGGAGTAAGTAGTTTCTCCAAAACTTATATTTACATTCTCCAACCTACTGCCAAAGGTAAGTTTACCATAGGACAAGCAAGTATAGAAATTGACGGTAGAACATATAAAACAAACCCCATAGCTATCACTGTTACCGAGGCAGTAAAAACTCCCTCAATAGACAGAAATACTAACGATATTGCACGTGAAAACCTATTCCTTCTTGCCGAAGTTTCAAAACCCAACCCTTACCTTAACGAAGCTGTAAGTGTGGTATATCGACTTTATGTAGGAGGAGAAATATCTCTTAGTAACCTGCGTTTGTTAGAAGTGCCAAAATACCCTAACTTCTGGAGTCAAGACATACGTTTGCAAAATTATGAGGTAGAAAATTGCTCTTATCAAGGTCGTTCCTACCGTTGTATTGTAGTAAAAAGAATAGTGCTTTACCCTCAAAAAACAGGCGCTATCACTCTTGAGCCTCTGTCTGTAGAAGCTATTATCAATGCCCCTACAGGACAACGAGACTTCTTTGGGCGTCCTTTCTATGAAGAAATATCACGCAAAGTAAGCTCTGGTAGTCGCGTTTTAAACATAAAACCCTTACCTGAGGAAGGAAAACCTGAAAACTTCTCAGGAGCAGTCGGTAACTTCTCTTTTTCTGTAAATGCTACTAAACAAACACTCAAAGCTAATGAAAGTACTCAACTAAAAATAGAAGTATCAGGTAATGGCAATTTTAAACTGTTTGATTTACCTAAGCCTACTTTCCCTTCATCGTTAGAAGTATATACTCCCGAACAAAAAGAAGACATCAATACTTCTCTTAACGGAATGAAAGGACGCTTAGAACAAACCTATACTATCGTTCCTGAATACAAAGGGAAATATCCTATTTCAGGACTCTCTTTCTCGTATTTCAACCCTAATACTCAGAAATATGAAACTGTAAAAACCGAAGATATTTGGATAGATGTAACCGAAGGTCCTACAGCCGAAAACCAGCCTAATGACACGGCTAATAGTAATAACATTCCTCTAAAACCAGAAGGTCTTCAAACCAATGCTGACCTTCAGCCAATGCACCAACCTGTATTCTTTGGTTCTACAGCTTACTATTTATGGTTGTTCTTGCCTTTGCTTCTTATCCCTATTGTACTTATCTGGTGGCATATCAAAATGCAAAGAGCCGGAGATATCGAAGGTAATAAAGTAAGAGTAGCCAATAGATTAGCGAAGAAATATCTAGGAGAAGCTAAACGTAAATTAGGTGATAAAGGTACCTTCTACGAAGCGTTAGAACGCGCCTTGCACAATTACTTAAAAGCTAAATTAAAAATTGAAACAGCTGAAATGAGCAAAGATAAAATCACTGAACTATTGCTCAGCCGAAAAGCTACTGAAGCTACCGTAGCTCAGTTTATGGCATTACTCGCTAATTGCGAAATGGCACGCTACTCTCAGCATCACACCGATGCTTCTATGGAAAAAGATTTTAGCGAGGCAGTACAAGTAATCTCTGCCCTCGACAAACAAGTGAAAAACAAGTAATAAAATGAAAAACAACATCATCATATCACTCTTGCTATTGCTCTCTTTCTCTGTTTTTTCTCAAACTAACGAAAATCCTTTCGAGAAAGCAACCCAATATTACGACCAAGGAGAGTACCAAAATGCAATTGACCAATACAAATCAATTTTGAAGTCTGGTAAAGAATCATCAGCTTTGTACTATAATTTAGCAAATACTTATTACAAACTGAATCACGTGCCTGAAAGTATCTATTATTATGAGAAAGCCCTCCAGCTAAACCCCAAAAACCAACAGGCTAAAAACGGACTCCTATTGGCAAACCAAATGAAGGTAGATGCTATTACACCCCTACCTAAAACTTGGTTACGCCAGCTCTCCGATGCTATTACAGGTTTGTTTAGCTTGCAAACGTGGGCAGTGCTCTCTATAATAGGAGTAATAGTATTTGTATTGAGTTTCTTTTGTTACTACTTTTTAGAACAAACTGCCCTCAAACGGCTCTTTTTCACCTTGATGTTCGTATCAGTAGCAGTAGCAGTAGGTACTTATTTCATCGCCGATTTTCATAAAAGGCAAGTAGACGGTGAAAAATATGCTATCTTATTCGATAAAACGGTACGGGTATTTTCTGAAGCCAATTCTTATAGCAATGAAGTAGTGCAGCTTCACGAAGGTACTAAAGTAGAAATTATAGAAAAGAATAATGACTGGATAAAAATTCGTTTAGCTAATGGAAAAATAGGGTGGACTAAAGAAAGTGCTTTAAAAGTACTATAATTAAAAAAATATAAATATAGACAATAAAAAAGACTACTTTATCAATAAAGTAGTCTTTTTTTTTGTGCCTACGACTGGATTCGAACCAGCACGCCCTAACGAGCACCACCCCCTCAAGATGGCGAGTCTACCAATTTCTCCACGTAGGCTTACGTGTAACCCTTGTGACCTGGCTGGGGCTCGAACCCAGGACCCCAACATTAAAAGTGTTGTGCTCTACCAACTGAGCTACCAAGTCCCTTAAAAATAAAAAAACAAATTGTATAACCCTTGTGACCCGGCAGGGGATCGAACCCTGGACCCCAACATTAAGAGTGTCGTGCTCTACCAGCTGAGCTACCGAGTCATTATAACAATTCAGTGTCTTTATTGTTTTGCGGGTGCAAAGATATAACAAATTTCTTATGTAACAAGAAAAAAAGTATTATTTTTGCAGTTTATTTTTAGCATTACATTTCAAACATCTATTATACAATACCTTATATATGAAAATAATTTTACTTGGCTATATGGGAAGTGGTAAGACTACTCTTGGAGAAGCTATAGCTCACCTTAAAAACATTCCTTTTATTGACCTTGATTCTTATATTGCTGAAAGTGAAAAGCTATCAGTACAAGAGATTTTTTGTAGTAAAGGAGAGATTTATTTTCGAAAAAAAGAAACTCTTTATTTAAAGGAGTTATTACAAAAAGAGGAAGACTTTATATTATCCTTAGGAGGGGGAACACCGTGCTTTGGCAATAATATGGCTTTAATAAAAGAAGCTACTTCTTTATCTATTTATCTAAAATACCAACCTAAAACCTTAGCCAAACGCCTTATTAAAGAAAAACCGTATCGCCCTCTACTCTCTGAAATTAATGATGCTGATTTAGAGGATTTCATTCGCAAACATCTGTTTGAACGCAACTCTTTTTATATGCAAGCTAACTATATTATCCCTATGGATAATCTTACTGAAGAAGAAAGTATAAATGAAATTGTAAAAATTTTATGACTCTAAGCTATACGAATTAGCAATTAACTACAAGAAAGAGAAAGGGGCTTTTGCAATAATCTTAATAGGCTCTTTCTTTACAGGGTGAACAAAGCTCAGGCTATAAGCGTGAAGACAGATACCTCCATCGGGATTGGAACGTTTAGCGCCGTACTTTAGGTCTCCTTTGATGTGCAATCCTATGGCAGCTAATTGCGCTCTTATCTGGTGATGGCGCCCCGTAATAAGGTCAATTTCTAATAGGTAATAACGTTCATACGATTTCAATAACTTATAATGTAATACAGCTTTCTTGCTTTGCTGCATTTCTTTATTATATGCTACTGACTTGTTTTGCTTTTCATTACGCACCAACCAATGGGTAAGTTTATCTTCCTCGACAGGAGGTTTTGCATCTACCAACGCCCAATAGGTTTTCTGTACTTCCTGCTTGTTAGCAAACATCGTATTGAGGCGTGCGAGAGCTTTAGAGGTTTTGGCAAAGAGCACCACTCCCGTAGTAGGGCGATCTAAGCGATGTACCACTCCAAGGAATACCTCCCCAGGTTTGTTATATTTTTGTTTAAGGTATTGTTTGACAATATCGCTAAGCGGAGTGTCCCCCGTCTTGTCGCCCTGAACTATGTCGCCTACTCGCTTGTTTACGGCGATAACGTGATTGTCTTCGTAAAGCACGTCTACGTTTTCGGCGTTTGTGATAAGTTTCATAATGTCGTTTATTAGTGAAATAGAAAAAGCGCATTCCGTCGTAGAAAAGACCTAAGAGAAGAATGACTACCGAAATGAGCAGAGTATATATTGAAAAACCTTGTGCAATATAAAAATACCCCGCACTAAATCCCCCCAAAAAAAAGAACGCAATGATAAAGAGTCGCAGACGAATGGTATTCTTCAAATGAGTATGCTGGTTCTCGTAGTGATTGCGTTTCAGGTAGAGCCTTTGGGCGAGTTCGATACCTAAATCGGTGAAGAGACCTGTAAGGTGGGTAGTGCGCACTACCGAGTTAGAGATTTTAGTCACAAAAGCATTCTGCAAGCCCATTGCAAAGAGCAAGATACAAGCAGTAACATCGGCGGGAATATCATTGGAAGAAAAAGCGTGTAACCCTACTACCGATAACAAAGCCAAACACTCCAAGAGTGTAGGCTTGAGATACTTGTTCTGAGTGCGATGATAATTAGCATTCTCGATGAGCAAGCCCGAAGTGAAGGAACCTATGAGGAAAGCGAAGATGTAGAGAAAGTAAATGAGCCCTTTCCAAAACTCAGCTACCGACACATCATAGATAAAATATGCAAAATGTCCCGTAACATTGGTGGTAAGTTTACCCACAAACAAAAAGCCGGTAACGTTCACCATTCCTGCAACGAATGAGAGCACTACGGCTATTTGTAGATTGTGTTTGGCGGTACGTTTTTTACCTTGATGACGGAACATTAATACTGTTCTTTTTCGTTAGGAAAATCGACGCTTTTTACGTCTTCGATGTAATGCGATACGGCATTAGTAATCACTTCTTGCAAATTAGCATATTTGCGCAAGAAACGAGGTTGGAATTCATTGCTCATACCCAGCATATCCTGCATCACCAATACTTGCCCGTCTACTGCACTACCAGCCCCAATCCCTATAATGGGAATATGCACACTCTTGGCTACTTCTTCAGCCAATGTAGCAGGGATTTTCTCTAATACAATAGCAAAACAACCCAATTGTTCTAATAACTTAGCATCTTCTTTGAGTTTTTGAGATTCGGCTTCTTCTTTAGCACGCAAAGCGAATGAACCAAACTGGTGAATAGATTGAGGAGTGAGCCCCAAGTGTCCCATTACTGGAATACCCGCATTTACGATGCGCTTGATGCTCTCGGCTTCCTCTTTACCTCCCTCCAATTTAATTGCGTGAGCCCCACTTTCTTTCATTATTCTAATAGCTGAGCGCAACGCCTTTTTAGGGTCGGATTGGTAAGTACCAAAAGGCAAATCTACCACTATAAGGGCGCGACTCACCCCACGTACTACTGATGAGGCGTGATAAATCATTTGGTCTAAAGTGATAGGGAGGGTAGTTTCGTGACCTGCCATTACGTTGCTGGCGGAGTCGCCTACCAATAGCACATCGATACCGGCACTATCTAATAGCTTAGCAAATGTATAATCGTAGGCGGTAAGCATCGAAATCTTCTCGCCATTGGCTTTCATCTCTACTACCGATTTGGTAGTTACTCGTTTGTATTCTTTTCTAACTGCTGACATTTTGTTGTAGTTTAAAAATCGGGGGCAAAGATACGAATAATTGACAAATTAGCTAATTTGTGAATTAGCTAATTAGGAGAAATAGTATTTTGTCTACTCTTTTATAAACTATCCAATTGGTATAAACCATATTGTGTTTCTTCATTTGGATACTTATAATGCATAGAAAACCGTATTTTTAGAGTGGATTTATCAAAATAAAAGTTATTCAACTTTGCCAAAATTTAAAACTTTGACAAAGTGTATACTGAAAATTAATTCTCGCGTATCTTTTCTATAATATACTCGTAATGAGTGTAGTGTTTTACAAAATCGAGGTCGGTTACATCAATGATAAGAGAATTCATAGCGGTATTCTTCTGTATGAAATCTAAATAGCCATAGTGTATCTTTTTCAGATAATCGGGGGAGATGTTTTGTTCGTACTCCCTGCCACGCTTCTTGATGTTCTCAATAAGACGGTCGGTATTTTGATAGAGGAATACATACAAATCGGGTTTGATGATTTGGCTATAAAGAATGTAAAAAAGCTTACGGTACAACACAAATTCATCATCGGTAAGAGTTACCTTAGAAAAGATAAGTGATTTGAAGATATCATAATCGGAGACGACGAACTCCTTGAACAAGTCCATTTGTGCTAACTGTTCACACATTTGCTGGTAGCGTTCGGTAAGGAACGACATCTCCAACGTAAAACCGTATTGTTTAGGGTTCTCGTAGAATTTAGGCAAGAAAGGATTATCGGAAAACTGTTCTAAGATGAGCTTTGCATTGAAGTCTTCGGCTATTTTAGTCGCCAAAGTGGTCTTTCCAGAACCTATATTCCCCTCAATAGCAATGTACTTATAATTCAAGAAAGGTGATTTTTGTGCAGGAAACGACAGCTGGTCGGTAAGACGTTGCACGGGTGAAGTATCATCGGTAGTACGAAGGAGTTCGGCAATCGTTTTTTTGAGTACAGGGTGTACTTTGAGGTCGTCGATATTTGCTAAAGGTTTCAGCACAAACTTACGGCGATGCAAGAGAGGATGAGGCACGGTGAGCACTTCGGTATTAATAACTTTATCGTCGTAGAAAAGAATATCGAGGTCGATAGTGCGTGATTGGTAGCCTTTAGACTGAGGCATACGCTCTCGCCCGAGTTCTTGTTCTATTTGCAAGAGCTGTACTAATACTTCCTCAGGTGATAGAAAGGTACGACATAGCAAGCAGGTGTTCAGGAAAGCTTCCCCCGAAAAACCCCACGAGGGTGTTTCGTAAACAGGGGCTATATCGACAATAGTACCCACCCGCATCGCAATGCCTTCAATGGCTTGTTGCAGGTAGGCTTTACGATTTCCTAAGTTACTTCCTAATGATATGTAGACATCGTGGTTCAATTAACAATTGACAATTGACAATTAACAATTAACGAGCGCTATTCAACTTTGGTAAAGTATAGGGCGCAAAAGCGACCTTTTTTCATTGATTATTGATTCTGCAAAAATCGCATTATGTTGTCGTAGATGCGGTTCTCTATATCGGAAGTATCGGCGGGGAGGAATTTCTCGCCCATAATATTCTCGTAGAGCTCTATATAACGCTCAGAAACGGATTGTACATACTTATCAGTCATCGTAGGTACTTTTTGTCCTTTTTCACCTTGAAAGCCCTTCGAAATGAGCCACTGGCGTACGAACTCCTTGGAGAGCTGTATTTGGGGTTCACCGTTTTCTTGTCGTTCGTCATAGCCTTCTTTATAGAAATAACGAGAGGAATCGGGGGTGTGAATTTCGTCGATGAGCACTATTTCGCCATCGCGAGTTTTACCGAATTCGTATTTAGTATCTACTAAGATGAGTCCGTGTTTAGAGGCGATTTCAGTACCGCGAGCAAAGAGTGCGTAGGTGTATTTTTCCATCAATCGATAGTCTTCCTCGCTTACAATTCCTTTGCGAATGAGGTCTTCACGAGAAATATCTTCGTCGTGCAAGCCTTGTTCGGCTTTGGTAGCCGGAGTAATAATGGGGTGTTGTGGGAACATATCGAACTCTCGCAAGCCTTCTGGCAAGGGGACGCCCGATAGTTTGCGAACGCCATTTTTGTAGAGACGAGCCGAGTGTCCTGCAAGATAACCGCGAATGACCATTTCCACTTTTAGCGGTTCGCATACTTGACCAATAGAAACATTAGGGTCAGGAGAAGCAATAAGCCAATTAGGTACAATATCTTCGGTTTGTTGCAAGAAACTCACAGCCATTTGATTTAATATCTGACCTTTGTAAGGAATACCTTTGGGTAGAATGGTATCGAAAGCCGAAATACGGTCGGTAGCAATCATAATGAGGGTATCATCTTTAAGTTGATACACATCACGCACTTTCCCTCTGTAAACGGTTTTTTGTTTAGGGAATTTAAAGTTTGTTTTTGTTATAGTATTCATTTCTGTAAATGGTTAAAAATCTCTTCTCGGTGCAAAGGTACAAAATAATTACAAATTACGGATTACGAATTGTGAAAAAAATGAGTGAAGAAATTGTAATACCTTAAATACCAGAAATGCCAAATAAAGATTAGAAAATTAGCGAATTTGAAAATCAGAAAATGGGAAGTGTTGTTAATGGTTAATGGTTAATGGTGAAATTGGAGGAGGATTATACAAAGCTTATAGGATAATCGAACGATGAGTGGCTTTTCAGTGGGTCTACAGTGGCTCTACAGTGGCTCTACAGTGGCTCTACAACGAACAAAAGACGAAGGAATGATGAACAGAAAACGAACCTATGATGAAGGTAAGGCGAATCTAAGATAGAGATAAGAAGAAGGTTATTAGTTGGAATTCAACTTTGGCAATGTTTGAAACTTCGGCAAAGTTCATACAAAAGACGGTGCAAACCGCACGGGCAGTCGTAGCAGGGCAGGCAAGAAGGAAAAGAATGAACAAAGAAATGATGAAGATTTCTTGTAGTTAATGCGAAGATAGAAGGAAGTTTATTGAAGGTTTTTATTTTTGAGCGGTGAGTTCTTCGTAGCGTTTTAGCACATCTTTTACGTTGCGAATGGATTTCTTTGTCCAATTGATAAGAGTGCTGAGGCGTTCTTCATCGGTGAGTTGCCAAGCTACTTGGCTACGGCGGAGTTTATCAGTAAGCTGTTGCAGGACAATGGCTACCGCTACCGAGATATTCAAACTTTCGGTAAAACCTACCATTGGAATTTTTAAATATGTATCAGCTTGTGAGAGTACTTGCTGGGAAAGCCCTTCTTTTTCTGTACCAAAGAAGAAAGCACTCTTTTTACTAATATCGAAGTCGTTGAGGAAATAAGCGTCTTTGTGTGGGGTTGTCGCCACAATTTGGTAACCTTGGACACGGAGGGCATCGATACAACTTTGGGTGTCGTTATAGCGGAAGACGTCTACCCATTTTTGAGCACCCATTGCTATTTTGGCATCAAGGCGTTTGCCAAATCGTCCTTCTATGCTGTGTGCTTGTTGTACGCCAAAGACTTCGCAAGTGCGCACTACGGCACTGGTGTTATGCATTTGGAATACATCTTCCATCGCTACCGTAAAGTGATTGGTACGCGCGCTTATTACCTGTAAAAAACGTTCCTTGCGTTCTTCGGTAATAAAATGTTCTAAATAGGTGAGTAATTCTTGATTCATAGTTTTTTCTCAAAGGCTTTGCGGGGAGTACCTCTGAAAGTAACTTCACCGCAGTACTTATAGCCTAATTTTTCGAATAGGTGTAACATCGGGGCATTATCGAAATTAGTATCGGCTCGCAAAGAAGGAATGCCTTTATTGTGAGCTATTTCTTCTATCTTTTGAAGAAGAAACTTTGCTAAGCCACACCCCAAATAGTCAGGCGAAATTGCTACGCGATGAAATACCATAAAGTCGGCATTGGTAAGCCATTCGCCCTTGATAGCCTCATAAGCAGGTTCGTTGTTGATGAGGAGAGCAACATAGCCTAATATTTCGTTGTCTTCTGTGAGTACATAGCCATATTGATGGGCGATATCGTTAGCTATAACCTCTTCATTAGGGTAGCCGTCTTGCCACTGGTTACTGCCATCGGCTTTGCGACGCTCAATAGCAGCAGATAGGATTGCCCAAATAGCAAAAGTATCCTGAGGCATTGCTATTCTAAGCGTTACATTTTCGTTCATTGTGTTACTTGTTACCTATTAAAACCCTGCAAATGTACAAAAAACTTTGCTAATTGCAATATTTTGACTAACTTGCCCCGCTTTTTAGCTTTTGAGAATATGAGTACACCCCCCAATGCCATTGAGGTAACCCACCTCAGCAAACAATATAAAGAAGCCACTAGTCTTGCCTTGAACGATGTGACGTTTAAGGTGAGAAGAGGAGAAATTTATGGTATTTTAGGACCTAATGGAGCAGGAAAAACTACCCTGATGTCTATTCTTTTTGGGAGTATCAAACCTACGATGGGGAGTTTTTCTATTGTAGGACTTACTTATAAAGATACAAGCCTTAGGTATAAAATAGGGGTGGTTCCGCAAGAATACGCTTTGTATCCTACGCTTACCGCTCGCGAAAACTTGCATTATTTCGGTAGCCTGTATGGACTCAAAGGCAAACAACTAAAAGCACTCACTGACGAAGCCCTTGAACGAGTAGCCTTAGCCTCAGTTGCCAATAAGAAAATTGCTCATTTTTCGGGGGGAATGAAACGCCGTATCAACTTGGTGGCGGGTATATTGCACAGCCCTGAGGTGCTTTTCTTAGACGAACCTACGGTGGGGGTGGATGTGCAATCCAAAAATATTATTATCGATTATTTAAAGGAATTGAACAGAGGAGGAATGTCGATACTTTACACCTCCCATCATTTACAAGAGGCACAGGATTTTTGTGACCGTGTAGGTATTTTAAACGAAGGACAATTGCTAAAAGAAGACACACCTCAAAACCTTATTACCGAAGTGCAAGCATTTAATTTGGAAGAAGCGTTTATTCAGGTAACAGGTAAAAGATAAAAGGTAATAAAAAAAGCTACCGAATTGGTAGCTTTTTTTGTTTATATCTTATTTGATAAAATCTTTGTATTGAGGGTTTAATATTTTATATTCCTCTACTTTCCTGGAAGGGACATAAATGTTGCGCAACAGTGTTTGATTAAATGCCATAGTGCCTATACTAAAAGCATTAGGGTTACGTATGATTACGGTATGCAAATTATCACACTTTGCAAAGGCATTATTTACTATATTGTTTACTGTTTCAGGAAGTATAACACTTGTAAGTCTATTACAACCTGTGAAAGCTCTTGCTTCAATAGTAGTAACGCTTGAAGGAATATCTACATTTTGTAGATGAGTACAATTAGCAAAGGTTTGTGTTTTTATTTTTGTAATCTCTCTTCTTATATTCTCATTCGATACTTCTATACTTGTCAATTTAGTACATAGATAGAAAGCCTTAGCCCCTATATCTTTTACTTTATCCCCAATGACGAAAGTTCTCAACTGGTATGTGAGTTTATTTATTTCTGCGTTAAAAGCATTGTCAGCTATGATTTCTACATCTTTAAGCTTAGGGTCAGTGTTCATATCAATAAAAAGTGTTTTCTCATTTTTCCATTTTAGCAATATTTTTCCGTCAGTGCTAAGTTCATAGTCTGTGTCACTCATTTGTTGAGCGGTAAGAGAAATACCGGTAGAAGGCCAACCTATATTGGTTTTAGGTCCATAAAATATTTTAGCTTCAGTATCGATATAGTAATCACCTTCTACTCCTTGACTCACAGGTTTGCCTTGTCCTGAATATATTTTAGAGCCATCTTTACCGGGAAGTCCTTGTGCTCCTGTAGCACCCGTAGCACCAGTTTCTCCTTTGTCTCCTTGAGCTTTTATATGAGTATCTTGATTCCCTATAAACCAATTACCATTGTATCCTATATGAGGCGTAAGACCGTTTTGACCGTCTTGACCGTTGGTGCCATTAGTACCATCAGTACCCTTTTCTCCTTGGGCTTTAATATGAGTATTCGTTTCACCTATATACCAAAAGCCATTCTTTATTTGAGGTACAGGGGCATCTTTCCCGTCTTGACCGTTAGTACCATTCGCACCATCAGCTCCCGCATCACCTTTTAAGCCTTTTAAAGAAATAGGAGTTCCCCAGCCTTTTGCTGTTTTAGCTCCATAAAGATTGGCTGTAGATAGGTCGAGATAATAATCGCCTATCGTTCCTTGAGAAGCATCAGGCACGCCTATTCCTGAGAGGATTAAGTTGCCACGCTCACCGCGTTCTCCTTTAATTTCTACACGTTCTGTGTCGGTTTTGGTACATTGTACAAACACAAGACCAAGGCAACTTAATATTGCCATAAATAAGAATCTTTTCATACAAATTACTCTTCGATTAGCAGATAATATTAAAAATCGGGCGCAAAGGTACAAAATAAGAAAATACAACAATGCTTTTACGGATAGTCTCTAATATTTTTACCTGTACATCGCCTCTATTTCACGACTATAATTGGCATAAATCACTTTTCTTCTGAGTTTAAGCGAAGGAGTAATCTCATTACGCTCAATAGTGAAAGCCGAAGGCAGAAGCGTAAACTTCTTAATCTGCTCGTAGTCGGGTAGGTCTTTCTGAAATTTTTGTAGTTGCTTACCTATATACTCAATCACTTGGCTGTGCTTTATCATATCTGCCGTGTTTTTGCACTTAATATTGAGGTCTTTTAGTGCTTGTGAGAGCATCTCGTAATTAGGTACAATAAGGGCAGAAACAAATTTCTTACCATCAGCAATCACGGCTATTTGTTCTATAAGGTTATACTTCCCAACCTTGCCTTCAATCATCTGTGGAGCAATGTATTTGCCATTAGAGGTCTTCATCAGTTCTTTAATGCGTTCGGTGATAAAGAGATTATTATTACCGTCCAAATTACCCGCATCACCCGTGTGCAAATAACCATCAGGAGTAAAAGCTTTGGCGGTTTCTTCTGGGTTCTTGTAGTAACCCTTCATCACCATTCCTCCTTTTACCAATATCTCGTTCTCCTCTCCTATCCGCACTTGTACATTAGGCATCACATTCCCTACCGATTGTGGGTTGATACGATCGTCGCCCCAACAAGATATAGTAGCAGTCGTTTCGGTCATCCCATAACCTAATTTTAGGTTAATACCTATCGACTGAAAGAAACGTCCGATACTAGGTTCGAGGTTTGCCCCTCCACAAGGCATAAACTTAATGCGTCCACCAAGAGCCTCTTTCAGTTTCTTATACACCATTTTATCAAAAAGGTTATAAGCTTTCTGTAAGACAAACGACGGTTTCTTACCTTGCTCGCGTAATGTCAAAACTCGTTTACCAGTAGCTATTGCCAAGCGGAAGAGCTTACGCTTTACAAATGACGATGCGTCAGCTCGGTCGTGTACGGTGGCAAATATCTTTTCGTAAAAGCGCGGTACAGCACACATCAAGGTAGGACGCACCTCAGCAAGAGCTTCGCGCACTAAGTTAGTATCATCTAAGTAATAAACAGTAACTGCTTTGTAAAGGCAGAAGTACGTCCACGCGCGTTCAAATACGTGCGATAGTGGCAAGAAAGCCAATGACGTATCAGTGTTATCTACGGTAGATAAGCGCTCGGTATGTCCTACCATCTGGAAAGCTAAATTCTCATAAGTGAGCATTACTCCCTTGGGCTCACCCGTAGTACCCGAAGTGTAAATTATCGTAAAAAGGTCGTCTAAATTGCGTTCTGCAATGCGCTTGTCTAACTCTGTATCATACTGCGGACTATTACCGAGAGCCAAAAAGTCATTCCAGTGAATGGAATACTGTTTTTCAGTAAGAGGCACTTCGTTATCACATACCACAATCATTTGCAAAGTGGGGCACTGAGAGGCTACTTCAAGAGCTTTGTGGTATTGCTTTTCATCGCCCACAAACAGCACTTTCACCTCAGCGTGGTTCATCACGTAGAGGGCTTGTTTAGCGGTATTTGTAGTATATATGGGTACCGGAATGGCACGTATTTGCAGGCAAGCAAGGTCAGCAAGCGACCATTGTGGGGTGTTCTGTGCAAGAATCCCTACAGTTTCTTGGGGCTGGATACCCAATGAAAGCAGAGATTTAGATAAAAGGGTTGTGGTACTGCCTAAGGTCTCCCACGTAATACCTTTCCAATGAGAAGAAGCGTCTCTTCCCATCAAAGCGTCTTTCTGTGGGTATTGCTGTACATTATTGCGAAACAGCGATACAAAGTGATAGGCTGTTAAGTCCATTTCGTTATTGAATTAATTAGTCGGGGCAAAAGTATAAAATAATTTTCAATTCACAATCCACGCTCAATAAATAACAAATCCTATGCCACAAAAAAGAGGAATAGAGTCTACCTCTATTCCTCTCTTATCTCTCTCTAATATTTTTATTAGTTAAACAAACGCTCGAAGAAGTTCTTGCGCTTTTCATTCATTGAGTCATCTACTTGGTAAATATCGTCAGATACTGTCACGTTGTTATTATCAACACCCGATACAGTTTCAGCTGTAAATTTAGTTTGACCCTCTGACATAATACTTATCACAAAATCGATATAATCTTTTCCTTGCTTAGCCAAATAGTTTTTAAAGAAACGACTGCTCAATTCTACACCCCCTATTCTCTCCATTTTCAAAAGTGAATCATAGAAAGGTGCCAAATAGTCTTTAATCGCTGCTTCAGGCACCGATCTTCTTCTGCCAATGTAATGTGTAATATTACCCGATGCATCACGACGCATTTCAAAATCAGTAACCACCCAGTAGTATTCTCCTGTTTTAGCTAAGTTCTTAATCACACCCACAAAGTTATTTCCCGCCTTTAAGTTATCCCAAAGAAGCTTAAAAATAAGTTTTGGCATATCGGGGTGGCGTATCAAGTTATGAGGTTGTCCTATGAGTTCTTCAGCAGTGTAGTGTGATACCTCACAAAACACATCATTCACTTTGGTAATAGTACCAACCGCATCTGTTTCACTGATGAGTACTTTGGTCTTATCCCACTGTACTTCACGGTCAATAGGAGTGGGTCTTGCAATTGTAGGTACAGCACTTTTAAATTCTGACATATTATTTTAAATTTTTTAGTTAATCACATAAGTTGCTCTAGATAGTTATTGCACAAACAATCTACCAAAGAAACTCTTGCGTTTCTCGTTTTGAGCCTCATTCATAGTTACAATATCATCTGAAATCACTTGTGTAGTATCTACTGATGATACTTGATTTTCTTCGAAAGACACATTCTCTCTATTTTCATTCATTATATCTATAATGAAATCAATATAATCCTTGCCTTGTTTAGCTAAGTAGTTCTTGAAAAAACGGGTGCTAAGCTCCATTCCACCTATCTTCTCAAGCTTCAAAAGCGTATCATAAAACGGCGCTACATAGTTGTCTATTACTCCTTTGGGCACCGATCTACGGCGTGCAATGTAGTGTGTGATATTTCCATCCGCATCTCTACGCATTTCAAAATCGGTGATTACCCAATAATACTCCCCTGATTTTGCTAAGTTCTTAATCACCCCAATAAAGTTATTCCCCAATTTAAGGTTATCCCAAAGCAGTTTAAAAATCAGTTTAGGCATATCAGGGTGGCGAATGATACTATGTGGTTGCCCTACCATTTCCGCAGCACTATAGCCACAAACATTGCAAAACACATCGTTTACATTGGTAATACGACCATAAATATCAGTTTCACTAATCACTACCAACGATTTATTCCAGTTCACCTCCTTGTCAATAGGAGTAGGACGTTGTACAGTAAGCTTAATGTCTCTATAATCTCTAATCATTACAAAATTAAATTTTGGTTATTATGGCACAAAAGTAATGCTTTTATTTTAATTATATGTATTTTTTTATCAAAAAATTTTCCTTACAACAATTTTCGCCTTTTATTAGTTTGATTTACAGCTTACTATAATAAAACCAACTCCTCCATTCTCTCTCTTCTTATTTGGAAAAATAATACACATTTAGCATTTTTTCTCTCCCTTTTTAATCTTCCACCCTCTTATTTTTGCTCTCCCTCTATCTCTTTGGTATATTTGTTATAGAGGAATGATGCTACCAGTAGCAATACCCCAAGCAGTACAAACACTATGGTCTTATGAAGAGTGTCGAGGTGGGTAGTATCGTAAAAGAATAACTTCAACAGCGTAAAACCTACCAGTATAATACCCGATATTCGCTGGTATTTCTTCCTTTTAAAAATACCCAATACTACCAATAAAATAGCATAACCTCCCCATAAAATTGTAAGACCTAATTTATAATTAGCTACCGACTCATATATATCTGTCCAGTGCAGTAATTCACTGCTAGCAACCCACAAAATAACCAAATGCAACAACATTTCCAATACACGCCTTGCTCCTGTTTTAAATTCCAAAAACTTACTGAGGGCATAAATGCTATTGCCTAATGCCACCAGCGAGAGCAAACCCACATATCTAATATTTAAAAACCAAAGTGATAACTGCCCTCCTTCCTGCGCTTCTTCCATATAACGTTCACGCAACTCACTGAAATAGTAAAGCCCCAAGGTCATAAATATAGTCAGTAACAAAAAGTTTAAGCCTATTTGTAGTTCTGCCAACAATTTCTTTTTCAGGTACTTCACATTCAGAAAACTATAAGCCGAAATAAACAACACACTGTATATAATATGCCATACTCCTTTAAAAGTGTTCAGGTCTTGATATGCCTCATAATGGCTGTAAATTTCAGGGTCTTGATGTAAAGCCCTCATATCGCAAAACACGCTTATCTCTCTGTAAAAAGTGCAATACAAAATAAGTACCGAAAAAATATTGAACAAAAAGCTCAACACTTTATTAAGCGTCCCTGTCTCTTTGTATTTATCATTGATATAAGCCATTGCTCCTACCGCCACACTATAAAGTAACCCTGTAATAAAGAGCGAGTTAGCAAAAGGTGTGATATACGCACTCGCGTCTTCCATATCAAAGATACTATAAGAGCCTTTCCCCCAATCTATCAGCAAACTGAAAGTAGCCAAAATCACTACTGCGTATGAAATTCGCTCGTACACAGGCATTTTTTTAGTACGCCCAAACCCAAAGAGTAAGGCAGCTTCGGCTATCCAGAAAATAGTTATCCACGTTCCTTTAAACTGTATCGGGATTACCAAAGTAGCAAATGAGAGTGCCAACACCAAAACTAAGTATTTCAAAGCCTGAGAAGGCGTCTTTTTGAGGTGAAAATAATAACCCACCAAAAAGTGAAATACAGCGTTAAGCAATGTAAACATCGCCACAAAAGTCCGATTATTAGGATAATAATCCAATATAAGCCAAACACCCATCGCGTAGAACGACAAGCTACTAAACAAGAACAAAAGTACATCTACCGCTTCCAATTCCTGTACCCTGTGTATTTTCTGAGCTATAAAAGCAACATAGAAAGTGAGGAACGTTACCAAATTAAATACAAAGTAAGGTATAAAATCGTCGTACTGATAAGCCGATGCCCACGTCGAGAACAACAATAGCCAAGTGAGGAACAACGCCGAAATGTACAGTGAACGCCATTGCTTATAAAACGAAAGTATCAGCACACCTATATTAATAATTGCTGTATACGCAAATAGGATTTCTACCTGACCCGAGTTATTACTCAAAAGAAAAGGTACCGCATAGCCTCCCACAAGCCCTATAATAGCTATCACCACTTGGTTATAGCTCAACGAAGCAAGTACCGTAAAGGCTGTAAAGAGGAACATCAGCACAAAGGCAAGAGATTGTGGGAAATAACCAAAAACAGCATATGCAATAAAGGTGACGAAGTAAAAAATCGTCATTGCTCCACTCACCAAGATAGCACTAAAACTCTCATATTTTTTCTTGAGCATAGCTCCCGTTACAAAAAGCCCTATACCCATTAAGTAACCTAAAACCAAGCGCATTGCAGGGCTGATAAGGTTGTGCTGAATAGAGTATTTTACCCCTATAAACACCCCAATAATAATAATCACTATCCCTATCTTGCTAAACAAATTCTCACCGATAAATCGCTCCCAGTTAGTAGATTGCTTCGGCTCAAACGGATTTCTCACCTTCTTTTTAGGCGCAAACGGATTCGTTTTTGTTGTAAAAGTAATCGGAGGGGTCTCTTGTTTCGGTTGCGAAGTTTCTTGCACTGGTTCAGCAACCGCCGCAACGGGCGTTTGCTTCTCTACAACAGCTGCCGTCATCTCCTCAGCCACAGTATTAATTACGGTTTGTTCTTCAACAGGAGTTACCGTTTCCACAGGGGGAGTCTCTGTTACTGCCTCACGTGTACCCTCAGGCACTGCCGTTTCTGCGGGTACCGCCGAAGTTAATGCCGAAGAAGCACGCATTTGGGCTTTCAGTTCCCAAAGCGTTTGCTTTATCTGCTTCATCTCTTTAATGAAGTCGTACTGCCTGTCCACAGCACCATCTACCTGAGCCATTAAGGCTTCTAAATCTTTTTCTGATACCATAACTTATAAGTAAAAGCGAATGCTAATAAGCAATGAAAGCACAAAGGTAACAAAAAAAACTAATTTACCAAAATCACCCATATAATCCTTACAGCATTCACATTTAACCGATTCTCCTCCATTGAAAATATGCAAAAAGTTTTAAATAGGTATGATTGCGGATTGTCCCCCTTTGGAGGGGGAGCGGGGGAGGTAAGTTATAACACCCCTCCCCTAACCCAAACGCCCTTTACCCTAAATTACGAAAGCACACCCCTACACCTCAGCTTTCGTTTTAATATATCTTTAACACCTCCTAAATGCCTGTTTCTCAACGTTTAATACAGTCTTTGTATACCAATCGTCCAAGATTCGTATAAGCTTCCTATAAGCTTTCTATAAGCTAAGTACACTAAACCATACCTTCAATATCTTTCTAAACCTTTCTAAAATCCTTCCAAAAACTTTCGTTCCTCCTCAAATTTTCAACTCTTTCACTCCTCTTCCCGAGACTTTCAAAGTCCTCCCGAGATTCTCCGAAAAACTCCGGTGCGTCGCTTTTGCGCTACACACTTAGCCAAAGTTCAAACTTTGGCTAAGTTAATTGGTATTATTGGCATTTTTGGCATTATCAAAACTCTTATAAAAGAACAAGTAACGGAAAGCATTTTTAAATTCTTCGTAAAAATTTCGTTATATTTTTTTCCAGATTACAAAATTATCCCTATCTTTGCCGATGCAAAATAAGTACATTCACTTATCAAGACTTTTATTTATTAAGAAATTAACTTTATATGACAACATTAGTAATTTTAGCGGCAGGTTTAGGAAGTCGCTTTGGTTCAGACAAGCAGTTAGAAAATATTCACAATGGTAATGCTTTGTTTGATTACGGTATTTACGACGCACTACAAGCTGGTTTCGACAATGTAGTACTCATTATCCGTCGTGAAATCGACGATTTAGCACGCCAACACTTAGAAAATCGATTCAATAATGTGCCCATTACTTATGTATATCAAGACGATTTTAACCCAAAAGGCATCGAACGTAAAAAACCTTGGGGTACAGGGCACGCTATGCTTTGTGTAAAAGAGTTTGTAAAAAACCCATTCCTCATCATCAATGCCGATGATTACTATGGCAAAGAAGGCTTTAAATTGATGTACGAAGCACTCAATGCTGGTAAAGAAAAAACATTCTTCTCAGGAGGATATCTACTGAAAAACACCCTTAGTGAAAACGGAACTGTTTCACGCGGTATCTGCGAAGTAGACGCCAATCATCACCTACTCTCTATCAACGAAGCTACCAAACTGCGCAAAATTAACGAAACTACTGCCGTAGACGAAGCTACAGGCGCCGAGTATCCCCTAAGCACCTACGTATCTATGAACTTCTGGGGATTTACTCACGAAGTATTGGATATAGCCGACCGTTATTTCAAAGAATTTGTAGCCGAACATAAAGATGACCCTAAATCCGAATTTTATATCCCTATGGTAGTACAACACGCTATTAAGGATTACGGATATAAATTAGAAGTATTACCCAATCACGACAACTGGTTCGGTATGACCTATCACGAAGACCTCGCAATGGTACAAAACGAAATACAAAAACTCGTAGATAAAGGCGAGTACCCCGATAGGTTCTAATCATTTGAAGACTAAAAAGATAACAGCTTTCAACTTTGCCAAAGTTTGAAACTTTGGCAAAGTTCAATAATAAAATGTTTAACCCGTAAGAGATAATAAGTTTTTATTTTACTTCTTATCTCTTACCTCTTACCTAAATTAAAATGAAAGAAATAGCCAATCAATTTAACTTAAAAGGAACCCTCCTTTCTGTGGAACCTTATGGCAACGGACACATCAACCGTACGTATTTGGTAAAAACCACCGATACAAATTATATCCTTCAAGGGATTAACAGCAATGTGTTCAAAACCCCTAATAGCATCATCAAAAACATCGAACTGCTTTGGGAAACTGAACCTAACAATCACATCATTCTCCCGATGATGAAAGCTAAACAAGGAGGATACTCCGTAAATGCCGAGGGCATTGTATGGCGAGTATTCCCTTTTGCAGAAGGCTATACTTCTTATGAATTCATCGAAGCTCCTTGGCAAGCCGAAAAAGCTGCCACAGCCTTTGCAACTTTTATGAAAACCTTTGCCAATATCGATACCTCTCGATTGCAGGCTACCATTCCTAATTTCCATAACGGAGATTTACGCTTCCAACAACTCGAAGATGCTTACGCTCAGGCAACACCTGCACGCAAAGACAAAGCTGAAAAGCTATACGAATTTGCGCAAAAACACAAGGTAATTTTCGACCTTATCCAAAAAGAAGTAGACGAAAAGCGTATTCCTATACGCGTAACCCACAACGACACCAAAATCAATAACGTACTCATCAATAAATCCAATCCCGATGATTTTAGAGTAATCGACCTCGATACAGTGATGCAAGGTATCTTACTATACGATTTCGGCGATATGGTGCGCACTTCGGTAAGTCCTACCGAAGAAAACGAAGCCGATGAAAGCAAAATCGTTTTCAATACCGAGTTCTTCGAAGCGCTTTGTAAAGGTTATTCAGTAATGAACCCTGTGATGACTCCCTCAGAGAAAAAACATATCGTCGACGGAGCCAAATATATGATATTCATTATCGGTATCCGTTTCCTCGCCGATTATTTTAATAACGATGTGTACTTTAAAACCTCATATCCTGAGGAGAATTACATTCGTGCCCGCAACCAGTTCGTGCTCTTTCAGCGTTTGGAAGACAAAGAAAAAGAACTCAGAGCAATTGCTAAAAAGTACTTTAAATAGGTAATACAAACTTTTAGTTTGAAACTTTGCCAAAGTTGAAACCAAGCTAATTTTTAATTTAAAATCTATTTTTTTTTACTATGAGAAATGTTTTTATAACCTCCCTTTTACTTATTTTGCCACTATCTACGTTTGGACAATCTCCATTCTCAGTGAAAAAAGTAGGAGAAAAAGGAAGTCCTATTTTGTTTATTCCAGGACTTGGCTGCTCCAGCGATGTCTGGCAAGAGACTGTACCTGCTCTGATCACTAACCACACTTGCTACCTGCTTACCTTAGCGGGGTTTGGAGGAATTACCCCTGTAAAGAATCCAAGTTTAGACTATTGGACAGATGCCATTATCTCCTATATCAAAAAGGAGAACATCCAAAAACCTACGATTGTAGGGCATAGCTTAGGGGGCATCCTTGCTATGAAAATAGCTGCTAAAGCCTCTGACCTACTTGATAGAATAGTGATTGTAGATGCTTTGCCTTGCTTGCCTTTGCTTTCTGATCCTAATTTTAAGATAACACCTAACAAGGATTGTACTCCTATGATCAAGGAACTTACAGCAATGCCCAAAGAAGACTTTGAGCGTTCGCAAATGGCTTCAATGATGTACTATACAACAAAGGAAGCCAAGAAGCCTACCATCGTTCAGTGGAGTGTAGCCTCAGATAGGGAGACCCTCGCCAAACTTGTGTGTGAAATCTCTAATACAGACCTCAGAGAGGAAATAAAACAGATAAAAGTGCCTGCCTTAGTGCTCTTAGAGTCCGTATTTACTTCTTCAAAAGACAACATAAGAGATCAATATCAAAATTTATCTTTGAGAGACCTTAGATATGCCAATAAAGGGCTCCACTTTATTATGTATGATGACTTTGATTGGTATTTGACTCAGCTAAAATCCTTTATAAGATAAGAAATATATTGTCTCTACAAGAATCATATCTATTAGGAATTGTCTTTGACAGCACTCCCTTTTTCCATTATATTATTTAATTAAGTAATTTCTAAACAAAACTAATAACTAAAATTAAAACTATATGAAACACTTAGAACAAAAGTTTCAAGAAGTATTCGGTGCTCCTGCCGAAAAACAATTCTTCGCACCAGGACGTGTGAATCTCATCGGTGAACATACCGACTACAATGGCGGTAATGTGTTCCCTTGCGCTATCGACAAAGGTACTTACGGTCTCGTAAAAAAACGCAATGACCGCAAATTCCGTATGTATTCTGAAAACTTTGCCGACCTTGGCGTAATGGAGTTCACCCTCGACGAACTTACCAACGACAAAAAACACGATTGGGCTAACTACCCAAAGGGTGTGATTAAAATGTTCCTCGAAGCAGGGCAAAAAATCGACTCTGGTTTCGATATTCTCTTCTCTGGGAATATTCCTAATGGCGCAGGGCTTTCTTCTTCTGCTTCTATTGAGATGCTTACCGCTATTGTGCTAAAAGACCTCTTCCACCTCTCTATCGACTCTGTGGAAATGGCACAATTAGGCAAGAAAACTGAAAACCTATTCATTGGGGTAAACTCTGGTATTATGGACCAATTCGCGATAGCTATGGGTAAGAAAGACCACGCTATCCTGCTCGATTGCAACACCCTCAAATATGCCTATGTTCCTGTGGTACTTAAAGATGAGGTAATCGTGATTGCCAATACTAACAAACGTCGTGGTCTCGCCGATTCTAAATATAACGAACGCCGTGCCGAATGTGATGAAGCCTTAGCCGAATTGCAAACTAAATTGCCTATTAAAGCCTTAGGAGAACTCTCTATTGAACAATTTGAAGCCAACAAAGACCTCATCAAGAGTCCCGTTCGCCAAAAGAGAGCTAAACACGCAGTATATGAAAACCAACGCACTCTTAAAGCTCAAAAAGAGCTTTCAGCAGGTAATTTAGCTGAGTTTGGTAAGTTAATGAACCAATCGCACATTTCTTTGCGCGACGATTATGAGGTAACAGGCGTAGAACTCGATACTTTGGCTGCTCTTGCTTGGGAACAACCTGGGGTAGTAGGTTCACGTATGACGGGAGCTGGCTTTGGCGGTTGCACTGTAAGCATCGTGAAAAAAGACAAAGTAGACGACTTCATTAAAAACGTAGGCGAGGCTTACAAAAACAAAATAGGTTATGCTGCCGATTTCTATATCGCTTCTGTAAGCGACGGCGCTAAAAAACTATAAACAAGACAAAGTATGATAACCATCAACAAAAGCCTGTTCGGTACTCACAACGGACAGGCTGTCTATCAATATACCTTACAGAACGCAAATGGCTTTCGCGTGTCTGTTTTGAACTTAGGCGGTACTATTACCGAAATAGCTGTAAAAGATAAGCACAACGTACTGAAAAACGTAGTGTTAGGCTATGCGCATTTAGAAGATTACATAGGTAATGGCGCCTACAATGGAGCTACCATAGGGCGCACTTCAGGACGTATTCACAACGCTGCTTTCACTATCGACGGGAAAACCTATCACCTATTTAAAAACAATGGTGAAAACTCATTGCACGGCGGTAAAGAAGGTTTTAGCAGTAAACTCTTTGAAGTAAAAGAGCTCGCTAATGGTTTAGAAATGCACTACACAAGTCCTGATGGTGAAGAAGGCTACCCTGCAAAGGTAGATTTCAAAGTGATTTACACCATCACTGATGACAACAGCCTGCACATTGCTTACGAAGCTGTTGCCGATGCCAAAACCTACCTTAATATCACCAACCACAGTTATTTCAATCTTTCAGGTGATATGGAAATGAATGGCGATACCCAAGTACTACAAATCGCTGCTGATAATATTTGTGAATTGGCAGAAGGATTGATACCTACGGGTGATTACATAGCTGTAAAAGGTACTACTTTCGACCTCCGTAAAGGTAAAGTTATCGCTGAGGGTATTGCGAAAGGGCACCCTCAATTCAAAATCACTCGTGCCTACGACCACCCCTTTGTGCTCAACCACAGCGGACTCAATGGTGCTCCTCAGTTGGTATTACATTCTCCTGAGAGTGGTATTACTATGGAAGCCTATACTACCCAGCGTGTGGCTGTGATTTACACTGGTAACTTTTTAGATGATGTTCCTGTATTCGATAAGGTATGTACTGCCAAAGAAAAACCATCAAAAAACCCACGATTTGTAGGTGTAGCTATTGAGATGCAAGATTTCCCCGATGGTATCAATCAGCCGAAGTTTGGGGTAAAACCCTTAGAAAAAAGGGAAGTGTACAAGCAAGAAACCGTTTATAAGTTTCTTATTAAATAACGAATAGTCTTGTTAATTATTAATTGATAATTATTAATCGTGAAAGTTTACATTGAAGTAGAAAAGCTCATCAGTTATGCGGTACTTCATAACTTGGTGAAGGAAGACGACCGTATTCTTGTTACCAATGCTGTTTTGGAAAGTATTGGTTGCGATAGTTATACCGAGTTTACAAAAGAAGAGCAAGCTCAAATCGCTAAAGAGGTAGCCCAGATAACTTATCCTACGGAAGTACTCGACCGCTTAGTGCAGTGGGCAGCTGAGAACGGCACCCTCACTACCGATACGCTTACTTTCCGCGACCTACTGAACTCTAAGATTATGGGACAGGTATTACCTCGTACTTCTGTGATTCGCAAAGACTTTTGGCATACTTACCAAAGGAGCAAAGAACAGGCAACCCAACAGTTTTATGAGCTCAACAAGCAAAGCAACTACATACGCACCGATAGAATTGCTAAGAACATTCTGTGGGAACACAATAGCCCTTATGGCAATTTAGAAATTACTATCAACCTTTCTAAGCCAGAGAAAGACCCTCGTGATATTGCTGCCCAAAAAGATGTGGTAGCAACTAACTACCCAAAATGTCTGCTCTGTAAAGAGAACGAAGGCTATATGGGGCGCGTAAATCACGCTGGTAGGCAAAACTTGCGCACGATTAAGCTGGATTTAGCTAATGAGGAATGGTTTTTCCAATACTCTCCCTATATCTATTACAACGAGCATTGTATCGTCTTTTCGAGTGAGCATCGCCCAATGAAGATTGACAAGGCTTGCTTTGAGCACGTATTGGGCTTCGTAGAGCAATTCCCTCATTACTTCCTCAGCTCTAATGCCGATTTACCTATTGTGGGAGGCTCTATCCTCTCACACGACCACTTTCAAGGCGGACGACACATTTTCCCTATGGAAAAAGCTACCATAAAAGAACGTGTGAGCTTTAAAGGGTTTGAAGATGTGGAAGCAGGTATCGTAAATTGGCCTATGAGCGTATTGCGATTGCGCGGTGAGAAAGACCGCCTCATCGCCTTAGCTGATGTAATTTTGCAATCGTGGATAAATTACAGCGATGAATCATTAGGCATCTACTCGCATACTGAGGGTGTACGTCACAATACGGTAAACCCTGTGGCTCGTTTTAAAAACGGCAAATATGAACTTGATTTGGCTTTGCGCAACAACCGTACGGATACTGAGCACCCTATGGGTATCTTTCACCCTTACGAACATCTTCACAATATCAAAAAAGAGAACATTGGGATTATTGAGGTGATGGGCTTAGCGATTTTACCTGGTAGGTTAAAGACTGAAATGGCGAGTATTAAAACCTTGCTTAGTGAAGCTATTACAGCTGGTAACGCTTTCAGCACTGTATATACCAAAATGAACACCGACTCTGCTTTGCAAAAACACACTCAGTGGTTAGAACGTTACGTGAGCTCCTCCCCTACTCCACTTTCTATAAAGAACTTAGATAACTTTATTAATAGAAGTATAGGCGATACTTTCTGTGAGGTATTGGAGAATTGTGGCGTGTTTAAACATACTCCAAAAGGAGAAGAAGGGTTTAGGAGATTTGTTGCTCAGGCTCAAGTTTAGGTAAAAGGTAAAAGATAAAAGGTAAAAGATAAAAGGTAAAAAAATAAAGTATATTCAAGGGACGTTTTATAAACGTCCCTTTTTTAATAAGAAAGACAATAATACCAGAAATACCGATAATGCCAGAAATAATCAACTTTGGCAAAGGTGTGAGCCACACAGGCAGTCGTAGTACGATGGGCTATTAACTTTGCCAAAGTTTGAGATAAAAAAGCGATGTATTGAGGACTGTTAGGAGGATTCGGAAGGAAACGGAATTTTTCAGAAGAGAGCTGAGAGGGATTTTGGTGAAAAAAGGCTATAAGAAGGGTATGGTTAGCTTATAGAGAGCTTATAGGAAGCTTATACGAATCTTGGACGATTGGTATAGAAAGGGTGTATAAGTAGTTGACTCATAGTATAATATAGCGATACAAAAAATGGTGAAAACAGGGTTTCGAGGCGAAAGAAAAAGAATCCTCACCCCGT
>NZ_AJZR01000060.1:0-54105 GCF_000271925.1 Capnocytophaga sp. oral taxon 412 str. F0487
GGAACCCTACTAACTGTACTGGTACTCAAACCTTGGTGGTAACAGTAGTGGGAACAGCAACACCTACACCTACTCCGGTAGCGGTAGACGATAGGGTTTCTACAGCGTTGAATACTCCTGTAAATATTGCTGTGTTAGCGAACGATACCCTCAACGGAGCGACTACTCCTAATGTAGTAACTCAACCTGCAAACGGTACAGTAGTTGTAAATGCCGATAATACGGTAGAATACAGACCTCACACAGGCTTTGTAGGAACCGATACTTTTGTGTATGAAATCTGTAACTCGGCAGGCTGTAGCAGTGCTACTGTAACGGTTGATATAATAAATAAGCTCATACCTTACAACGGTATGTCAGTAAATGGCGACGGTAAAAACGACCACTTCCATATTGGTGGTATAGAAAACTATCCGAACAATGTGGTACGTATCTACAACCGTTGGGGCGTGAAAGTATTTGAGGTAAGTGGCTACGACAACGTAACCCGCGTGTTTAGAGGTATCTCTGACGGTCGTGTGACAGTAGAAGCCGCCGATAAACTCCCACAAGGTACTTACTATTATGTGATTGAATACTATGATCAGAATAATAATAAACAATCTGAAGTGGGCTGGTTATATATCAAAAAATAGTACTTTTATAATAAACTAAAAAGGGCTGTCCAGAAACTCTCTGGCAGCTCTTTTTGTTTTTAAGCCTATTTCCTCATTTTCTTTACCCCTATCTCTTCAAACTTCTAACTCTTTTCTTCCTCTGTTCGTATGGTACGCACCGTCTTACCGCCACCACAATTCCCCTTTAAAGAAAGTCCATATTCGTCATTCGTCACTGGTCATTCGTCATTTCTTCTCTTTTCCGTCATATTCCCCCCTAGTGCCTATGGCCTAAGGCCTAGTGCCTTTCCCCTTTCTTTCGCCTCGAAACCCCGTTTTTAACATTTTTAGCGTTATTATATTATATTATGAACCAACTATTTACATACCCTTTCTATACCAATCGTCCAAGATTCGTATAAGCTTCCTATAAGCTCTCTATAAGCTAACCCCACCCTTCTCATAGCCTTTTTTCATCAAATTCCCTCTCGAACCTCTTCCGTTCTTCTCCGTTTCCTTCCGATAGCTCAAATGTATCACTTTTGCGGTATACACTTTGCCAAAGTTAATCGCCCGTCGTGCTACGACTGCCTGTGCGGCTCGCACCTCATTTGCTAATTTTCTACCTCCGTGTGGCTCACACTTCTTATTGCTAATTAAAAAATGTTTCGTACCTTTGTCGCCATAAAAGTATATAACCGATGAAAAAAACATTATTATTAGCCATAGGTCTTACACTTATCTTTCTTTCTTGCAAAAAAGACAACAATGATGAAACTACCCCCGGTGGTGCTTTTCCTAAAACAATAGTAGAGGAAACTATTGGTAGTATAGGCACTGTTAAAACCACTGAAACCTATACGTTAAGTGGTAATAAAATTACTGCTTTTGAAAGAAAAGTAGTCGATAACGGTACCCCCACTACTGATGAAGTCTATACCATCACTTATAACGGCGAGTTGATAACTGCTATCAGTATTAAAAGTAATTCTCAAAGCAACAGAAACTATACCTATAACTTTACTTATAACGGAAATCACTTACAATCTATCATTCGTAGTGATAATGTTCAAAAAATTACTTATGAATATCTTAATAACAAAGTAGTGAGTAAAACAACGGTTGATGGAACTGAAACAAAAAAATATAGTTATACTTATGAAGCTAATAAAATAAAAATGATTGCCACCGATCCTACTCCTGGTTCTAACGACCGTTTCACCTATACTCTCAATCCCGATAGCACAGTAGCTTCCTTTGAGAAAATAGTTTATATAGGCAATATACCTAGAGAAGAAACCAAAGGCACTTGTACTTACCAATACGATAATAAACCGAATATCTATCAGCGAGACCTCTTTAAATATTTAGCTGAAATAGAGTTGATTAGTAATTACAACTACTATGGCGATTATTACAGAGACCCTCTTATAAGAACAGCCACTCACAATGTAATTTCTTATACTAAAAACCTCCATAATAACACCCAAGCTGACTATAAAGATTTAGAGAATGCCACTCGTACTTTTAGCTATCAATGGAATAGCAACAATACACCTAAGTCCGCTGAATATAAGAAAAACAACGCTCATAAAGCTACCTATACCTATACTTATTAGAAAAGCTAATCGCTGATGTTTATAGATTACCTTCTTTCGGCAGTGCTGATGCTTATCACCTTTGCGATAGGCAGTTCGTTGCGCTTCACCGATTTCGAAAACATATTCAAAAAATCAAAGCCCTTGTACTTAGGGCTTTTCCTGCAGATGGTCTTCTTGCCTATCTGTGCTTTTATCATTGCCGAATTTTCTAATTTACCCCCTGCCGAAAAAGTAGGGCTCATCATCGTATCAATATGTCCTGGGGGTACTACCTCCAATTTCATTAGTTATCTCATCAAAGCCGATACCGCTTTGGCAGTAGCCCTTACCGCTATCAATAGCTTGCTCATACTGTTTACCATTCCAGTGTTGTCTAATTGGGCAGTAGCTGTTTTTATGGGTGGTCATACCGAAGTGTCGCTCCCTATATTTAATATGGTCTGGGAAGTAGCCAAAATCATTATAATACCAGCTTTGTTAGGCTTATTCTTCAACCGGTTTTTTCCTAATGTATCCCTTAAAATCCGTTTTCCTTTAAAAGTAACCAATACCATATTGTTGGGAATTGTATTCTTTATCAAGTTTTTCGGTGATGAACAATCAGGAGGAAGTGGTATTTCAGTAGATGAAATATTCCGTCTCTTGCCTGCTACGCTCCTAATGCACCTCAGCGCGATGACACTTAGTTATTTTATAGCTCTGAAATCTTTTAAATTACCGGGCGTACAAGCAACGACTATCAGTATAGAAGTAGGTCTACAAAATACTGCTTTGGCGATATTGGTAGCAGGTACCCTTATGGGCAATACCGATATGACCAAACCCGCCCTTGTGTATGCCATATTCTCCTTTTTTACCACTTTTATCTTTGCCCTTATCACCATCAGAATTAGAAGATAACAACAATTAATAATTGACAATTAACAATTAAAAAAGCGCGATGTTTAAATAGTAAACATCACGCTTTTTTATCTTTTACCTTTTATTCACATACCCAGCTGTAAGCCCTCGCTGGCTTTCCCTTTTATCTTTTACCTTTTACCTTTTACCTTATTAAATCTTGCTTGCCAACAAATAAATCACTGCCATTCGTATGGCTACCCCATTTTCTACTTGTTGTAAAATAATCGATTGGGAGCTATCAGCTACTTCGCTGGTAATTTCTACCCCTCGGTTGATAGGTCCTGGGTGCATAATCACTATTTCTTTGTCGAGGCTATCCAATAGCTCTTTGGTGAGTCCGTATTGTTGTACATATTCACGGGTAGAAGGAAAATAACTGATGTCGAGTCGTTCGTTTTGTATACGCAACATATTAGCCACATCACACCAGTTCAAAGCCTTGCGCAAATTGGTTTCTACCTTCACGTCCAATTTATGAATGTATTTAGGAATAAGTGTTTGAGGCGCACATAGCATCACTTCAGCTCCTTGCTTGTGGAGTGCAAAGATGTTCGAAAGTGCCACGCGCGAGTGTAGTATATCCCCTACTATCACTACTTTTTTACCTGCTACATCTCCCAAGCGTTCGCGTATAGAATATGAGTCTAAAAGAGCTTGTGTAGGGTGTTCGTGAGCTCCATCGCCAGCGTTTACAATTGAGGCTTTCACGTGTTGTGAGAGGAAGACTCCCGCACCTGGGTTCGGGTGACGCATCACTACCATATCCACTTTCATCGAGAGAATATTGTTCACGGTATCTACTAAGGTTTCCCCTTTGGCTACCGATGATTGAGAAGCCGAAAAGTTAATCACATCGGCAGAAAGACGTTTTTCTGCCAATTCAAAGGAAAGACGAGTGCGCGTACTATTCTCGAAGAAGAGATTGGCAATAGTAATATCGCGCAACGAAGGCACTTTTTTAATAGGACGGTTAATAACCTCCTTGAAGTGGTCTGCTGTTTCAAATATCAACTGTATATCCTTTTCGGTAATATACTTAATGCCTAACAGGTGATTAACGCTCAATGCACTCATTTCTTTTTCTTTTTAAGTGGTTGTGCAAAAGTACAAAATAATTGCAAACTACGAGTTACGATTGAAGATTTTTTTAGCTGTTAGCCGTCAGCAGTCAAAATAGAAATTAACTAATTGCCTACTCCGATAATCCCAAATCCTCCATTGCCATTTCCTCGTCGTCGTGAGTATCTTCTGTCTTTTTAGCAACTATTTTCTCCATTCTGCGGTCATTGAGATGATATTTTGCAAATAGGGCGTCTAAATCATCTAAAAAAGATTTAGTAATCGCCACCTTTAGATTACCATTTTCCATATTTAGGTGAATATTTTCATTGTGATGGTGCACAACAAAGTAAATAGACTGTTTTCCTTTGTGCTTTTGTAGTAAATCTTTGTATTTTGCAATCAAATCTTGGTTAATCTCCTCTATATTCACGTGCAAAGTAAGTTTTTTAGAGAGGTTTTCCATCACATCTTGCAACTGCATCATCTGTAGAAACTGTATCCGAGGTTCGCCTCTTTGGTTGGTTTCTCTATTGAGAAATCCTTCCACTACCTTAAATTTGATATACAAAAACGCCCCTGGTACCATATATTTCTGATAGTTCAAATAATCATCTCCAAAGAGTTTAAACTCGTAGGAGCCGTCGTAATCCTCAAGAGTAAAAAAGCCGTAACCTTTTCCGTTCTTAGCCGTACGATGTTGCAGGTCAGCTACCATACCCGCTACAGTGAGTTCACGGTTAATAAAAGGTTGTAAGTCTTGCAATTCCGATAGACTGATATTGCAAAAGTTCTGTAACTCGTGCTTAAAATCGTCGAGCGGGTGCCCTGAGATATAGATACCTACCACCTCCTTCTCACGGCGCAACTGCTCGAGGTTACCCCACGTTTCACATTTAGGCACAGCAGGTTCAGGGATATCTACTTCACTCTCACCACCAAACAGACTCATTTGGGCGGAGTTCTTACTCTCTTGGTATTTAGTACCAAAGCGAATGGCTTTTTCGAGAAAGGGAACGCCGTCAGCTTCAGCGTGGAAGTACTGAGCACGGTGTACATTGGTGAACGAGTCAAAACCTCCTGCCAAAGCTATACTTTCAAAGGCTTTTTTGTTGATACTCTTATAATCTACGCGTTTTGCCAAATCGAAAATAGAAGTATAAGGACGCTCTTGGCGTTGTTCTACAATCGTATCGACAGCAGCTTTTCCTACCCCTTTCACAGCCCCCATACCGAAGCGTATATCACCATTTTTATTTACGGTAAATTTGTACAACGATTCATTTACATCAGGAGGTAACACCTTGATACCCATTCGGTGACACTCTTCTAGGAAGAAGGTAATCGTTTTGATGTCGTTCATATTGTTAGAGAGTACTGCTGCCATATACTCGGCAGGATAATTGGCTTTGAGGTAGGCAGTTTGGTAACCCACCCACGCATAACAGGTGGAGTGCGATTTATTGAACGCATAAGCGGCAAACTTTTCCCAATCTGTCCATATCTTTTCGAGCTTTTGGGTATCGTGCCCGCGTTCACTTGCCTGACTAATAAACTTAGGCTTCATCTTCGCTAGCACAGCTATCTGTTTCTTACCCATCGCTTTACGCAACACGTCGGCTTCACCTTTGGTAAAGCCTGCCAACTTCTGCGATAGCAACATTACCTGTTCTTGATATACAGTAATTCCATACGTTTCTTTGAGGTATTCCTCCATATCGGGGAGGTCGTACTCAATAGGCTCAATACCGTGTTTTCGCTTGATAAAACTAGGAATATACTCCAATGGACCTGGGCGGTAGAGGGCATTCATCGCTATCAGGTCGGCAAAGACGGTAGGTTTCAGCTCTCGCATATACTTTTGCATACCGGTGGACTCGTATTGGAAAATTCCGACCGTCTCACCGCGTTGGAAGAGTTCGTAAGTCTTTTTATCGTCAAGCGGGAAAGCCTCTGCATCCAGCTCTATATTATGAGTTTGTTTGATATTTTCAATAGTATCTTTGATAAGTGTGAGGGTACTGAGCCCCAAGAAGTCCATTTTCAGCAACCCTGCGCTCTCTACTACCGAGTTATCGAACTGAGTCACAAACAAGTCTGAATCTTTGGCTAAAGCTACCGGCACAAAGTTGGTGATATCATCGGGGGTGATAATTACCCCACAAGCGTGGATACCAGTGTTTCGTACTGAACCTTCAATAATATTTGCCTGCTGAATGGTTTGGGTACTGTCCTCCTCCCCTTCTCCTGCCAAAAGGCGTTTCAGCTCGTCTACTTTTGGTAATTCTTCACTGCGCACTTTTTCTTTGAGGGTTTTATCGTCCCAACCAAACATCTTGCCTAAAGACGACACCCCATTAGGTACCAAGCTCGCTAATCTATTCGACTCTTGTAAAGGCACATCTAATACACGAGCCGTATCTTTGATTGCCGATTTGGCAGCCATTTTACCATAAGTGATAATCCTCGCTACCTGACTCTCGCCATATTTATCAATCACATAATTGATTACATCTTGGCGACCCGAGTCCTCGAAGTCGATATCAATATCGGGCATTGACACACGGTCGGGGTTGAGAAAACGCTCAAAGAGGAGGTCGTACTTAATTGGATCCATATTGGTTATATCTAAACAAAACGCCACTGCCGAACCCGCTGCCGACCCACGTCCAGGTCCTACTGATACGTTCATACGTCGCGCTGCTGCGATAAAGTCTTGCACAATAAGGAAGTACCCTGGGTAACCTGTTTTTTCAATAATAGAAAGCTCAAAATCCAAACGCTCACGCACCTCATCGGTAATTTCGGGGTATTTGCGTTTAGCCCCTTCATAAGTGAGATGACGCAAATAGTTGTTTTCTCCTTTTTTGCCTGTAGGGTCGTCTTCTACCTGAAATTCTTCGGGGATATCAAACTTAGGCAAGAGGATATCACGTGCCAATCCGTAAGGTTCTACCTTGTCGATAATTTCTTGAATATTGAGAATTGCTTCAGGAATATCCTTGAAGAGCGCCTTCATTTCGGCTGAGGTTTTGAAATAATACTCGTTGTTAGGCATCCCGAAACGATAACCACGACCGCGCCCAATAGGTGTTTTCTGCTTTTCGCCATCTTTCACACACAACAAAATATCGTGCGCATTGGCATCTTTTTTATGGAGATAAAAGGTATTGTTGGTAGCAATGAGTTTCACCCCGTATTTTTTGGAAAACTCTACAAGGGTTTCGTTTACGCGGTTTTCATCTTCTTGGTTGTGGCGCATCACCTCCAGATAGAAGTCATCGCCAAACTGCTCTTTCCACCACAAGAGTGCCTCTTCAGCTTGCTTGCTACCGATATTCAGTATTTTTGAAGGCACTTCACCATTCATCCCCCCTGAGAGTACCATTAAGTCACTTTTGTACTGCTCTACAATGGCTTTGTCTATACGGGGTACATAGTAAAACCCTTTGGTAGAAGCAATAGAAGCCATTTTGGTAAGATTGTGATAGCCTTGTTTGTTTTTAGCCAAAATCACCACTTGGTAGCCGTTGTCTTGTCGGCTTTTATCTAAGTGATTTTCACAGATATTGAACTCACAACCTATAATAGGCTTGATAAGTATTTCGGTAGGTGTTTCACCCTTTTCTTCTGCCTCCTTGTTTTTAGCTTCTGCCTCTTTGTTATGAGCTTGTACAGCTTGTACAAAGTGGAAGGCAGCCATCATATTGCCACTATCGGTAAATGCCACGGCAGGCATCTTCTCTTTGGCAGTGATTTTTATAAGTTCTTTAATAGATGTAGTAGATTGCAGTATAGAGTGTTGTGTGTGATTGTGCAGGTGGGCAAACACCGCCTCTTCTAATAGTGATGCATCGGCGTGAGATTCGGTAGTTTGTGCACTGCTACTGCTTTTTCTCAAGGCATCGGACGCCTCTTTAAGATTCACGTGTTTAAGTCCGATAAGAGCAATAGGCGAGGTGTGATGTCCTTGAAATTCTTTGATATAGTCGCTACTGAAAGTACCTTCTTGAAAACCTTCACCGCGCCGTATGAGTTCAAAGAAACAACGAGTAGTTGCCTCCACATCGGCAGTGGCGTTGTGCGCCTCGGCAAAGGGAACACCAAAGAGGAAAGAGTGTAACTCGGTGAGGGTAGGCAATTTATAACGACCACCTTTTCCGCCAGCTATCTGGCAGAGGTTAGCAGTTGCTTCGGTACAAGTATCGATTACAGGCATCTCCGTAAGTGGACTCTCGACTCCATAACGGTAAAACTCAGCCCCCATAATATTGATATCAAAGCCGATGTTTTGTCCCACCACGTATTGCGCTTTGCTGAGTGCCTCGTTGAACGCTTTGAACACCTCAGCGATAGGCACTCCTTGTGCTTCTGCTAATTGGGTAGAAATACCGTGTACTTTTTCGGCATCATAAGGCACATCGAAACCATCGGGCTTTATCAAAAAGTCCTGATGCTCAATGAGCTCGCCCCACTCATCGTGCAATTGCCAAGCAATCTGCACGGCGCGAGGCCAGTTGTCACTATCGGTAAGGGGGGCATCCCAACGGCGGGGTAACCCCGTAGTTTCAGTATCAAATATTAAGTACATTTTTTTAAGTAAAGCCAGCGTTAGCTGGATATGTATGTAAGAGTTTTTTTGAGATTTAAAGTGAAAGGGCAAAGATACAAAACAATTCACAATTAGCAATTAACCATTGATAATTTTAACACGACGCCATTTCCAACATCAAGTGCAATTTTTTAAGTTACCTTTTGGTAGAATAAGTCTTTAGTTTTTTTTTTTTAAAAATCTAATACTTTTCTTGGACTTAGATTTACCTTAGCTTCACTCCTCTATAGCTCATTGCCCGTTATATCGTATAAGACTTGTATTAAGCTAACCGTAATATCCAAATCCACCAATCTACTAATAATTTATCTGTGTGACTTACAATGTTTTCTCTTCGCTCAAACCCTTTTTTACTCTACACTATTAAATCTTAATTTTTACTTTAAAAAATACTCTTTGGCACGGTTGTTGTACTATTTACAACCGTAAAAACAAACTTATATTTTTAATTTTTTATACTATGAAAAAGTTTTTAACATTTGTATTTTTAGCATTTTTTGGTGTAATGGCTTATGCCCAAGACGCTGAGATTTCTTTTAAATCTGAAGAAATTGATTACGGTAACATCAAACAAGGTGCAGACGGTGTGCGTGTGTTCGAGTTTACTAACACTGGTAAAGCACCCCTTGTAATTACTAACGTAGCTTCTTCTTGCGGTTGTACCGTTCCTTCTTGGACAAACCAACCCGTAGCACCAGGAGCTAAAGGAAAAATTGAAGTAAAATACGATACTAATCGTGTTGGACCTATCAGCAAAACTATTACTGTTACCTCCAATGCCAAATCAAGCCCTGTAAAAGGCTTACGTATCAGAGGAAATGTTCAATAATCCATAACTATTTATATTTTAATTTACTCCTTAGTCGCCTGCGATTCTTTCCTTTGCAGGCGACTTTTTTGGTGTTAAACTTTTGTAAAAATGCAAATAGTAAGCATATTTTTCTTACCTTTGCACCCTATAAGAAAACTAAATAATTTAACAGATATGAAATTACACACACTCACTTTGTTCGCTGGGCTATTTGTAGCTCAAGTGTCATTCGCTCAAGTAGACGAAATGGGAACTATGACCGATACCACTACTCCGGTAGTTGCTCCCGCTCCTGTTGAAGCTACTCAAGCTCAGTCTCAAGCAGAACTTAAAGCTCAAAAAGAGCAGTTAAAGGCTCAACAAAAATTACAAAAAGAGCAGGAAAAGGCTGTGAAAGCTGAACAAAAAGCTGCTAAGGAGCAAGAAAAAGCCGCTAAAGAACAACAAAAAGCTGCTGCTCGTGCTAAAAAGAACCAAGAGCGCTTGTCCAAAGCTAACTCTGAGGTTTCTAAAATAGAGGCTAAAATTACCAAAGCTAAAACTGATTTAGCTAAGGAACAAAACAAGTATAATTTAAAGAAAGCCAAAGGAGCTCTGTCTCCTCAAGACGATGCTAAGTTCAAAGGAAGAATCCTCAACAAAGAGCAAAAGATTAACAGCTTGAATCTAGATCTTATCAAGGCTAAAGAAAAAGTAAACAAATACCAAATGGCAACTTAGTCATTGTTTTATTTTTTAAATTTACACAAGAAAACCGAGTTACTTTCGTAACTCGGTTTTTATATTTCCTGATGTAACTTACATTAAAACTCTGCGCTCTGTGGCGTGCGTGGGTAAGGTATCACATCACGGATATTAGCCATTCCAGTAGCAAAGAGTACCAAGCGCTCAAAACCTAAACCAAAGCCACTGTGTACTGCTGTACCGAACTTACGGAGGTCTAAGTACCACCAAAGAGTTGCCTCGTCCATATGAAGGTCGGCTATTTTTTGTTTGAGCACATCGTAACGTTCTTCACGTTGCGAGCCTCCTACAATTTCACCTATTCCTGGGAAGAGAATATCCATTGCGCGCACCGTTTTACCGTCTTCATTTAAGCGCATATAGAACGCTTTGATATTTGCTGGATAGTCGTATAGAATTACAGGGCACTCAAAGTGTTTTTCCACCAAATAGCGCTCGTGTTCGCTTTGTAAATCTACACCCCATTCGTTTACGGGGTATTGAAATTTCTTCTTTTTATTGTGATTGCTATTCTTTAAAATATCTATTGCCTCGGTGTAACTCACCCTCTTAAACTGATTGTGAATTACAAATTCAAGTTTTTCGATGAGTGACATTGTGCTACGCTCGTTCTGTGGTTTAGTCTTCTCTTCTTCTAAAAATCTTTTGTTCAAGAACTCAAGGTCGTCACGACGTACTTCCAAGGTGTATTGCAATACGTATTTAATAAAATCTTCCGCCAAATTCATATTGTCGATAAGGTCATAGAACGCCATTTCGGGCTCTATCATCCAGAACTCAGCTAAGTGGCGTGAGGTATTGGAGTTTTCAGCACGGAAGGTAGGTCCAAAGGTGTAAATCTTACCAAGCGCCATCGCAAAAGTCTCACCTTCTAACTGACCTGATACGGTAAGGTTTGTCTCCCTGCCGAAGAAGTCTTTCTTGTAGTCTACTTCGCCGTTTTCATTAAGCGGTGGATTTTTGACATCTAAGGTTGTTACACGAAACATCTCTCCAGCCCCTTCGGCATCACTACCCGTGATAATAGGCGTATTCACGTAGAAAAAGCCATTGTCTTGAAAGTATTTGTGAATAGCAAAAGCTAAAGTAGAACGCACGCGCATCACCGCACTAAAAGTACTAGAGCGCACGCGTAAGTGAGCGTTTTCTCTCAAGAATTCAAGTGAGTGTTTTTTAGGTTGGATAGGGTATTCTTCAGGGTTGCTATCACCTAATATACTGATGTTACTTGCTTGTAACTCTACGTTTTGCCCTTTACCTTGACTCTCCACAAGTCGTCCTTTTACTTCAATAGCTGCTCCCGTGGTAATGCGTTTAAGCAATTCAGGGTCGGTATTTTCAAAATCTACTACTACTTGTAAATTGTCGATTGTAGAACCATCGTTCAGGGCAATAAAGCGGTTGCTGCGGAAGGTGCGCACCCAACCTTTAAGGGTGATTTCTCCTTGTATGTTTTTTCCGTCTTGTAATAATTGTTTGATAGAATACATAACGCTTCTTATTTCTTATCTAATTCTGACGGCAAAAGTAATAACTTTTCAATAAATAACAAAGGAGTTTGGCTAAATCTCTAATTGTTTTTCACTTCTTACACTGTTCTGTTATAAACTTTTCATAGGTTTCCATCGTCTTACTTTCGCCTTAGTTTCGCTCTTCTTTCAAACAGCTCTTAATTATTAAACTCTTCTATTTCCTATAAAAACTTTTCAAGATTCACTTCTCATTTGCTAATTCTCAAATCTGCTAATTACATCTACTCGCGTGGCTTGTGTCTTTTACCTATAAAAAAGTTTTTTTAACTTGCAGTATAAATTCTTTATTGTATATTTGTGGCATTAAAATTGAGTATTTATTGTTTAATAAAGATGGAAGAATTCAAGCAAAATACCCCAAACGACTGGTCGTTTATTCACAATAGGCAATATAACGATAACAACCTAAATAACAATCCCATAGGTCTGGTGGGGTTCATAACGTCTGTAGTGGCAATATTCCTCGTATTGCTCCCTATTGTGAACATTATCATATGGCTCACCGGATTGATATTATCTATTATCGGAATGAGCAAGAAGCCTAAAACATTAGCCGTCGCAGGGCTTATTATTTCAGTAGTAACTTCATTGGTGCTCATAGTCATTATTGCTTGTATCGTGTTCATAGCCACTAATTCCCAATAGGGTTTCTCCCCCTTTTATCTTTTACCCCTACCTTTTACCTAACTAAAATTGGAAGTAAATAAACGGCTGAATATCGGTAGAATAAGCCTGATAGCAAATGAGCACTACTACTAAGGCTATCGCTATTTTCACAGCGTAATGGCTCTCGGCAAACACGTGTTCCACATAGTCTTTCCAATGCTGTGGTAGCCAATGGGTAATATAACCAATCAAGATAACGCCTAATGGAATATTGTTATGCCTAATCACTTCTGTAGCAGTATCCCAACTCATATTGTTCGCCACTTGTGCGAACCATAAGTTTATGCTCTCCATATCATTACCTCGGAAGAATATGCGTGTAAAAGTAATAAAAGCAAAGGTAAAGGCTATTTTCCAAGCGCGAGTAATCCACAGCTTACTTTGCTCGTACGGACTCACCTTGCGCCAATACTTATAAGCTACTACACCCAAACCGTTCAATCCACCCCATATAACAAACTTCCACGAAGCTCCGTGCCACAATCCTCCAATAAGCATCGTGAGCATAATGTTGATATTGGTAGTCAAATAACGCTCAAAAGGTTTGTAATAAAAAGCTACTACCGCACCTGTTATCATCAATCCCCCTGTGATAAAAGTAAAGGCGAGATTGTCAATCGCTACTACCAATATCACTACAAAAAGCAAGGAAAACACAAAAGTTCCTAAGGTGCTATTGCGGTTACCTCCTAACGGAATGTACAAATAGTCCTTCAACCAAGTAGAAAGCGAGATGTGCCAGCGTTTCCAAAAGTCCCCACAGTTCAGAGCCTTATAAGGTGAATTGAAGTTTACAGGCAAATGGAAGCCCATTAATAGCGCTACCCCTATGGCTATATCGGTATAGCCAGAAAAATCACCGTATATTTGGAGCGAGTAACCTATCAGAGCTAATAAGTTAGAAAAGCCCGAGTGCATTTCAGGAGCATCAAATACCTTATCCAAAAAGTGCAACGCAATAAAATCAGCAAATATCATCTTCTTGATAAGTCCTTTAAGAATAAGGAATATCGCCTTATTAAACTCTTCTTTGCTAATCTCTGTTTTTTTGAGAATTTGAGGTACAAACTCTTCTGCACGTACAATAGGACCTGCTACTAACTGAGGGAAGAAACTCACATAAAAACCAAAGTCTAATATCGATTCCAGTGGTGCAACCTTTCTGCGGTAAATATCCACTGTATAGCTAATGGTCTGAAAAGTGTAGAAAGAAATACCTACGGGCAATATAATTTTATCAACTGAAAAGTATCCGTTATAGTCAAACCCATTTGCCCAATAGGCTAAATAGTTAAAGGTTTGGTGATGAGTGTGAAACAGCGCATTGTAAGTATCAGTAAAGAAATAAGCATACTTAAAATAACTAAGTACCAATAAGTTCACACAAACGCTAATAGTAACCCCTATTTTGCGTCTTCGCTCTTCTTGTTGATTATAGATATAATGCCCCAAATAAAAGTCAGTAACAGTACTGAATATCAATAACAATACAAAAAGCCCACTTGCCTTGTAATAGAAGTAAAAGCTGGCAAGCAACAAAAACAAGTTGCGCACGTGCTTACGCTTATAGATGAGCACAAACACCGCATATACTAAAGCAAAGAATATCCAAAAGTCTATCCGTACAAAAGTAAGTGGGTGAGCCGACTCAAAGGTAAAGAAGTTTTTAAAGAAATCTATCATAGCTATTATTGCACTGTGGCAAGGTCGTTAAGTAGGCATTGGTAAAACACTTCCGAAATTAGTTTAGTCCCTTGTGGCGTAAAGTGTACGTAATCCGAAACAGCCATTCCTTTTTTTACCCACGCTGTCATCGAGTTTTCTCCTCCCATTGCTTCAAAGATACTAAAATAAGCAATCCCATTCTTCAAAGCTTCTTCCTTCATCAGTTTGTTCATCTTTGGCACAAAAGGATAGGTGATGAGTTGTCCATTACGCGAAGTTGTCATATCTCCAGGACCTAAAAGCATAAACATTGCATTGGGGTTGGCTCGTTTTACCCATTTGATATTAAATATCAACGCGTTTACATACTCCTGAAGCTGTTGGTCTGTTTTCATATAGGGGATTGTATTTCCTCCGTACTGAAAGATAAATATATCGGGTTTACGGTCAGCACTCATCTGTCTGAAATGCTCGTAATTCATACGTGTAAATATACGTCCTGCTTCCCCTCGCATCGCTACATTATCCATTCGTACCCCTGACGACGCATCAAGAGTAATCCCATAAAAATCGGGGCTTATCTTGCCTTCCAATTCCACTTTTAGCTCCTTAGGAGTAGATGCGAAATTGAGCTTATAATTATGGTATTTACCATCTGAGATAAGAGTATCTATTCTTAAAATATTCCCGTCCTGATATACACGTATCTTCACTTTTGCCATCGCATTGCCATAATGCAACCCAAAGCGCGTGTAGTTTCTTAAACGTGCATACGATTTATCCGAAGGCTTAATCGTAAAGCTGGCTTTTGCTACGGGTAAGGCAGTGGTATCAGCAGTATTGCTCACATAATTAGTAAAACGTGAGAAGGTAGAGAACAAACCATACTTATCGTGCGCTACCGTTTTGCGCTGTTTGCGGTCGAAGAAAGCGTAGCGCGTCCAGTTAGGCGAAGCAATAATATCCACACTGTTCTGGCTGTACACTACTTTTATAGGGATAAAACCCGGTCCTCCGCCAGTATATGCCAATTGCAATCGGTTGCGCACATAGCCGGTAATGCGGTCTCCTTCTATTTGTGAATCACCATAATGCACTATTTGGCAGGTAGGCTGACACAGTTTCTCTTTAAGTCTTCTGATATAATCCGTATGATTCCCCGGGTAATATATTTTTCCTTCTATATTGGTTTCCGAAGTTTGTACCGTGTCCTTAACAATAGTATCCTTTTTTGCTAAATTTTCGGTTTTTTCGTCTACAATGGTTTTAGTATCTTTAATAAGTTCGTCTACTTTATTATTTTCCTCTTCCCCTTTAAAGAGCATTCCCAATATATCAGGGGTCGGATAGCGCAACATCGCGTCACCAAACACTATACCCTCCCGCACCATTCCTTTGGCGGTGGTGTGATAACTGCTGAAAAGGGTCATTGTAAAGAGGGCTACCAGCACCCCCACAATAAAGAGTAAGATTTTTTTAGGTTGCATAACTTAACTCATTAATAATTCCCACTCGGTCATTAAATCCTCCAACTGCTGTTTTTTCTGTTCGTATTCCTTGTAAAAAGCATCGTTCTGTACGCCTTGTCCCATCTGCTCATTCATCGCTTTAAGCGCTTCTTCAAGAGCGGTAATGTTCTTCTCTATCTTGTTGAGCTTATTCTGAATGGCTTTCTGCTGTTTCTGTTCCTCAAACGAGAGTTTTTCTTCTTTCTGCGGTTCTTTTTCTACCTGCACAGGAGTGCTTTTGCTCTGCTGTTCTATCTCTCTAAAATTAACGGCAGCACGTTGTTCGAGGAAGAAATCGATGTCCCCAAGATATTCTTTCAGATGTTTGTTCTTAAACTCGTATACCTTATCGGTAAGCCCTTGCAAGAAATCGCGGTCGTGCGACACAATAATGAGCGTCCCTTCAAATTGCTGTAAGGCTTGTTTGAGTACATTCTTCGATTTAATATCCAAGTGGTTCGTAGGCTCGTCCATCACCATTACGTTAAAGTCCGAAAGGAGCATCTTTGCCAATGCCAAACGGTTGCGCTCCCCTCCCGAAAGCACTTTCACTTTCTTGTCTACCTCATCGCCACGGAAGAGAAAAGCCCCAAGTATGTCGCGTATTTTAGTGCGATTGCTGTCGTTAGCTGCATTAAACATCGTATCAAGCACGGTGAGTTCTCCATCTAAGTAATCGGCTTGGTTCTGAGCAAAATAAGCCAACTGTACATTGTGCCCCAACCTAATAGTTCCTTCATAGGGTATTTCGCCCACTATCATCTTGGCGAGGGTCGTTTTCCCCTGTCCGTTTTGTCCCACAAAAGCTACTTTGCTGCCTCGTTCTATAAGCAAACTCACGTGGCTGAGCACCTCTTTTTCACCATAACTTTTCGATACATCGTCTATTTCCAGCACCACCTTCCCTGGCGTTACCGATACAGGGAAACGCACGTTCATCACCGCATTGTCTTCCTCGTCTACCTCTATGCGCTCTATTTTGTCCAACTTCTTGATAAGCGACTGTGCCATTGAGGCTTTGGTAGCTTTGGCGCGGAATTTTTCGATGAGTTTTTCAGTGTGTTGTATCTTCTTTTCTTGGTTCTTTTGTGAGGCGAGTTGCAGTTCGCGCATCTCTTTTCTCAGTTCCAAAAACTGAGTGTAAGGCTTCGGGTAATCGTATATTTTGCCTACCGAAATCTCAATCGTCCGATTGGTCACATTGTCTAAAAACATTCTGTCGTGCGACACAATTACCACCGCCCCGCTATAAGTAGAGAGGAACTGTTCTAGCCAAATAATCGACTCTATATCCAAGTGGTTCGTAGGCTCGTCCAATAGCAATATATCGTTGTTCTGCAACAGCAGTTTTGCCAATTCTATACGCATACGCCACCCGCCCGAAAAACTATCGGTGAGCTTGTCGAAATCACTCCGCTGAAAGCCCAACCCCAATAGCACTTTCTCGGTTTCACCTTGGTATTGGTATCCCCCTATAAGGTCGAAACGATGCGTATAGTCGCTGAGTTTATCAAGCAAATCGTGGTACGCCTCGCTCTCGTAATCAGTGCGGGTTTCTATCTGGTGATGAATATCGTCCAACTGACGTTCCAAAGCCTTAATCTCAGTAAATGCCTGATAGGCTTCTTCCAAAATGGTACGTCCTTTCACAAAATCAATATCCTGTTTCAGAAATCCGATGCGTACATCTTTATCGGTAGCAATGCCTCCAGTATCGGGTTTAAGTTCGCGTGAAAGCAATTTAAGCATCGTCGATTTCCCCGCTCCGTTCTTGCCAATAAGCCCCACACGGTCGCCCGCATTGAGCATAAAAGCAACGTCCTCAAAGAGGTACTCGCCCTGAAAAGAAACAGATAGGTTGTGAACGTTCAGCATATGATATTCGTTATTTCGGGCGCAAAAGTACAAAACTATAAGTAATTAGCAATAAATAATGCCTAATTATTAGGTAAAATCAGTACAACCCTTCGCAAAAAATCCCCAATCACTAAAATCAAATCTCAAAATTCACAGCATTTTTCACTGCCTTACCTTCACCCATCGCTCATTATCTCTTCATTCATCACTCTGTCTTTCTTCACCTTTCCGTCACCACATTCCCTCTTTCCCCTCGCTACACTTCCCCTTTTCCGTCACCACATTCTCCCTCTCCTTGGGAGAGGGACGGGGTGAGGATTCCCTTTCTTTCGCCTCGAAACCCCGTTTTTAACATTTTTAGCCTTGTTGTATTATACTATGAATCAACTTTTTACATACCCTTTCTATACCAATCGTCCAAGATTCGTATAAGCTTCCTATAAGCTCTCTATAAGCTACCCCCACCCTCCTCATAGCATTTTTTCATCAAAATTCCTCTCAGCTCTCTTCCGAATTCCTCCGTTTCCTTCCGATAGCTCAGAAGTGTTCCTTTTAGAGGTACACACTTTGCCAAAGTTTTTGCCTGTGCGGCTCGCTCCTTTGGCAAAGTTGAATAAACTGACAATCTTTTCGCTGTCATTCCTTGTAGCCTCCATCTCATTTCCTAATTCTCTCATTTGCTAATTTTCTCATTTTCTCATTTCCAAATTTCCAAATTTGTCCATTTGCTAATTACTTCGTACCTTTGCACTTTCATTACCTGTCACCTAATTAAAATGAACACTCTTAAACAATATAACACCGTTATTGAACAATGCCGTACGCTCTTTATCAACAAGATGAAAGACTATGGCTGTGCCTGGCGTATCTTGCGCCTCCCTTCTCTTACTGACCAGATTCTCATCAAAGCACAACGCATTCGAGGGCTACAAGAGAATACCGAGCACAAAATCGATGAAGACGAGACAGCCGAGTTTATAGGCATCATCAACTATGCCCTAATGGCTCTTATTCAAATAGATAAAGGAGTAGCTACCCAGCCCGACCTTAGTCTCGAAGAGGCAACGGCACTATACGACGCCAAAGTTGCCGAAGCACGCTCCCTTATGGAAGCTAAAAACCACGATTATGGAGAGGTGTGGCGCGAAATGCGGGTGAGCTCTCTTACCGACCTTATCCTGCAAAAGCTCTTGCGTGTAAAACAAATTGAAGATAATAAAGGAAAAACATTAGTTAGTGAAGGCATTGATGCTAATTATCAAGATATGATAAACTATGCAGTGTTTGCTCTCATACATTTAAACAATCAACATAACAACTAAATAACAACTTATATGAAATATCTTATCCAGCTTTGTCGCATATTATTAGGCGTTACTTTTATCATCAGTGGAATGATAAAACTCAATGACCCTATGGGCTTTTCATTTAAATTGGAGGACTATTTTGCTCCCGATGTGCTCAATATGCCTTTTTTTGTACCATACACTTTAACTTTTGCCATTTTGGTATGTATTTTCGAAGTAGTTTTGGGGGTAACCTTATTGGTAGGCTATAAAAAGAAGCTTACTTTGTGGCTTTTGCTGGCTATGTTAGTATTCTTCGGCTTCCTTACCTTCTATTCGGCTTATTTTCACAAAGTAACTGATTGTGGTTGTTTTGGTGATGCTATCAAATTTACACCTTGGCAATCGTTTACCAAAGATATGGTACTATTAGTTTTAGCTCTCATCGTCTTTTGGGGGCAAAAATATGTACAACCCATTACCAAAGGCAATTTACCTTTATTAATTACAGTACTCTCTGTGCTTTTCTGCATAAGCTTTGTATATTACGTGTACAATCACTTACCCATAAAAGATTTTCGCCCATATAAGATAGGAACAAATATCCCCAAAGGTATGGAATTACCGCCCAATGCCGTTACTTATTATTGGACTTTCAAAGTAAACGGCAAAGAAAAAGTGATTGTAACTAAAGATGCAAGTTTCCCAAAAGTAGATGGTGAATATGTAAGCTCTACCTCTACTACCGAATTGCCTCCTATACACGATTTCTATATTCAAGATAAAGATAGAGAAACAGACTATTTGCCACAATTTATGGCAGAAGAAAAGCTCTTGATGGTAGTTTCTTATCGCCTCGACCTTGCTAACCAAGAGGCTTTTAAGGCAATCAAAACAGTAACCGATAAAGCTCTTAAAAACGGATATACCGTGATAGGTCTTACCTCGCAAATGGAGAAAGCTCCTTATATTGTAAAGAAATACGAGCTCAATTTCAACTTTTATTATAACGATGCTACTACCCTCAAAACAATGATACGTTCTAATCCTGGACTTATAGTGCTTTCCAAGGGTACTATCATCGATAAAAAGCATTATAACGACAGCGAAAAATTATCAATTGATAAATAACACACCTTTTACTCACATTTCCAGCTATCGCTGGTTTTACCTTTTATCTCTTATCTTTTACCTAAAAACGTGTGGCGTAAAGTAAATACCGATTATCAGAATTATTTGCGATTACAACGTGGTTTATCGCAGAATACTGTTGTGTCTTATGGCTTAGATATTGAGAAACTCATAGGGTATTTGGAAAAATACAATATCACTGAACCCCCCGATACTATTCAAGTAGATACCTTGCGCCAGTTCGTATACGAAGTCTCCAAAGAACTCAACGCACGTTCACAAGCCCGACTCATATCGGCTTTAAAGAGTTTTTTTAAGTTTATGATTTCTGAGAAAGGACGTGAAGACTTCCCTATGAGCCTTATCGACAGCCCTAAAATAGGCGTAAAACTCCCCGATACACTTTCCTTAAAAGAAATAGATGCTATGCTCGCCTCCATAGACCTCAGCACCGATGAGGGGCATCGTAATAAAGCTATTATAGAAACACTTTACGGTTGTGGGTTGCGAGTGTCGGAATTGGTCTCTCTCCGTCTATCCGACTTGTTTTTCGAAGAAGATTTCATTAGAGTAATGGGGAAAGGTAGCAAACAGCGCTTAGTGCCTATTGAAAGCTATACGCAGAAACAAATTAACAATTATATCAATAACCAGCGCAAACAATTAAAGATAGCAAAAGGTCACGAAGATTACGTCTTCCTAAACAGAAGGGGGAAACAACTTACTCGCGCAATGATATTTACTATTGTAAGACAAGTAGCTGAAAACATAGGATTACAGAAGACCATTAGCCCACATACTTTCAGACATTCTTTTGCGACACACCTATTGGAGAACGGTGCGAATCTGCGTGCCATACAGATGATGTTAGGTCACGAGAATATTACTACCACAGAAATATACGTACACGTAGAGAAGTCATATTTGAGGGAAGCTTTGGTGAAATACCACCCACGCCATAAAATGAGCTTTACCCAATAGCCTATTACGTCATCACTCTATTACAAACAGATGAGTGAAGTTTTACCTTATTAGTTTTTTAGCTATAGATCTTCAAAATCAAGGTCTTTGTAAACACCATTACTATTGCTTACGCTTTCTAAGCGTTCATTGTAATAGTTCTTTTTAAAGTCTTTTTGATGACGTTCAGAAATTACTTCCTCTCCTTTTTCATCAAAAACATAGTTAGTCATTTCGTTTAAAATATCTTTAAACATTTCAAAATCCTCTTTATACAGATAGATTTTGTGCTTTTTGTAGTGAAATGAGCCATCATCGTGAGTAAACTTCTTACTTTCGGTAATAGTCAAATAATAATCATTAGCACGCGTTGCTCTCACATCAAAAAAATAGGTGCGTCTGCCTGCTCTTAAAACTTTTGAGAATATCTCCTCATTGTCTAATATTTCTTTTTCTTCCATCGTTATGTACGTATTTTTAAATTATTCTGTCGGCAAAAGTCTTCATTTTTTATAGCAAGTGCAAATATTTATAGTATGAATTTTACTTTATTTCCTTATTTTAGTATAATTTTAAGGTTTCACACTTGAAAAAGACTACTAACCATAATTTTATCAAAAGAATATCGCTTAAAATTTACCAATTAACTTCGCCAACTCCTTCTCCTTCATCTTAGCTTCGCTTTACCTTCGTCTTAGGTTCAAATAAGCCCTTTCTTTCAGCCTAATTAGGCACTACTTCCTTATCCTATTACGACTTCTCTCCCTTCAACTACTATTTCAAAATCTCCCTCTGGACGCTCTTTTACGTATTGTATTTTGCGAATTTTGGTGAGGTAACTATGCTGTGCAATGGCGCGCTTCTCGTCATCGGTGATAACGGATACTATTTCACGCTCAGGATAAGTGAGCAATAATAAGAAATCTAACTGACCATAATCATCAGCAATATGCAAAATACGGGCTTTTTCGGGCAGTGAATGCACGAGCTCGTGATAGTGTTCGCGATGCTGCCTATAATCTTCTTTCACAGCGCGCACTACGTAATTTTCCTTGTATAAATAGTTTAAAAACAGTTTCTTCTTTAGGTAATCCACTCCTTCCAATTGTTTGCGCAAGGCGAGGAATTGCTGGCGGTAGAAAGCACCTATCTGTTTGGCTCGTTCGCGTGGAGTGTTGCCAAAACGCTCATCGTTAGGAGCTATGGGTTCGCCTACTACTACCGTAATAGCACCATCGTAGATAATCACATCACCTTTAGGTTGCACTTCCGAACAACCGTGAATATACACAGGTACAAGAGGCGTTTGGAAATGTTCGGCTATCAGGAAAGCACCTTTGTGAAAACGGTGTATTTGGTTGGTATCGGAGCGTTTGCCCTCTGGAAAAATCATTACTGAAATACCGTTTTTTAAGTTCTTCTCGAATAAGGGCATTCCTTTTTCTATACCTTCAGAAACAGGAAAAAAGCCCATTGACTGTATGTAACGCCCAAATACTACCGAATTATACACCCAATCGTTTACCATATAACTAACGCGATGTGTGAAAAGCCCTATTGCCAAAGTATCAAGCCACGAGGTATGATTGGCAATCACAACTGAAGGAGTTGTAAGCTGTATATGGTGTGGATTCTCTACCTTTTTGCGCACAAAAGGATTGGCATAGAGTACCGAAGAGGTAAGCCAAGTAGCTAAATGCTTGAGCCACATAGTACGTTTAGGAGTAATTTTGGCAAGTAGCCAACCTATATTGGAGAGAATAATAGACGATAATCCGTAATAGGTAATTAGCAGTATGGATTGCACTAAAAGACGCAAACTCACCGGAGAACGCCCTCTATCTGGACGACGGAAGATAAAAAACTTAAATATAGTAGGGTAAAACACAAAAGTCATTGCCAAAGCAGTAAAAATACCTATCACTGATACCGATGCAATTGACTTTAAGGCGGGGTGTTTGGCAAAAATAAGCGTACCGATAGCCAAAAAGGTAGTAATAGACGCCAAAAGTACTGACACTTTGTATACGGGAAGTTCATTTTTACCATCAGTATAGTCTTTTTGTAGCGCACAAGTCATAAAAATACTAAAATCTACCGAATGCCCTAATACTAAAGTGCAGACAATCATACTAAATACATTGAACTCTATGCCAAAAAAGTTCATTAAAGCGGAAGTAACTACCCCTGTAACTCCAATAGGGATAAGAGTGAGTAACACCAATTCTACACGCCTAAAAAACAAGAGCAGTATGAGGAAAATAGCAATAGACGAATAGTTTACTAACAGCAATATATCATCTTTGAGTTTGCCTAAGAACGTTTCACTTAGGTTCTTGCGGTCGATAACAACGGTAGGCGTGTGTTTTTCTACTGAATGAATAAAAGGGTCACGCTCAGCAACAGTGAGTTTTACGAGATTGGCAATAGTATAAAAACCCTCTTTTTCGGTAATAAAATCTTCTAACGGAATGGCTGAAAGAGTTTTATAAGCATCAAGGTCTTTTATAACTTCAAAATCACCTGCTATACTTTGGTAGAAAGGAGCGTAAGTTTCTTCTTTAAAACCAACCTCATTTCCTTTTCCTATCAGTTGTTGTTTTAGAAATTGCTGTCTTTCGGCATTCCAAAAATCTTTCCATCGTTGTAAACGCGCTTCTTGTTCTTTTTTAGGCAATACAATCCCCCCGATAGAACTGAATTGCTTGATACTATCGTGTGCTTTATAACTTTGCAACTGCTGATATAGTGTATAATTGCGTTCTAAGGCTTCCTCTAACGAGTTGCCATAAGCAGCAGCGTAAAGTGATTTGTATTCACTATCGGTGATGTTCTCTAATTGATGTTCAGCTGCCTTATAACGTTCGTTGATATAGTTGATATTGGCAATATCGCCATTGAAACGGACATTATGAAAAGTAAAACAACTCACCGCTATCAGCAGTAAGCAAGCCCCTACTACCCACTTGTTGTGATGAAATGGATAAGCACCTATGCGGTCTAAAAAGGTTTTGCGCACCTCGATAGTGCGATTGCCACGGTAGAAATGAGGCACGAGCACCAACGACAATATGGCTGATACCATTATACCCACAAAAGCAAATATTCCTAAATCTTGCATCACCTCCGAATGCACAAAGAGCAAGCAGAGGAATGAAATAGCGGTAGTGATACTACTGAGCAATATAGGCACAGTTACAGCACGGTACAACTCGGCGGTGTTTTTAGCTACCTTGTAATGAGTGAGGATATGTAGCGAATAATCAATTGTAACTCCTAAGAGTACCGCTCCTAAACTGATAGAAATTGCCGAAATACTGCCTTTGAGTACATAAAGTGTTGCCAAAGCTGAGAGCACCCCAAAAGCAGAAGGGATAAAGGCGATAAATGGGATATACACACTGCGGTAGAAGAAGACTAACAGCAAATAAAGCAATGATAGAGAAATGAGTACCGTGGTGAGAATATCGGTTTTGATTTGAGAAGCGTTGCTCACCGAAATAAAAGGAGCTCCAAAGAAATCTACGCGCGCTTTTCCTTTATACTGGGTATTGAGATGGTCTTGCAACTCATCTAAGTCTGCAACAAAAGCAGCATTGTGCTCGCTGTCGTTGCCATCGTACTTAGGGTTGATAAAGAAGAGGATATGTTGCTCGTCGTTAGTAGTGAGGAAACCATTGGCAATCTTAAAATCATTGCCGGTATTGAGTTCTTGGAGTTTGCGTAAACCGCGAAAAGTGAGACCAAAGGGGTCTTTACGGATAAACTGTTGTGCCACCATACCCGCAGGTGTGAGTATCGTTTTGTACTGACTCTCCACCATTGATTTGAGACTATCGGGGGCTAAACGGCGTTCTAAATAAGCGTAATCTTCATCGTTTAGAAAAAGAGGTAAGTGATCGTTTACAAACTGCCAAGTCTCATCGATTTCTTCTTCGTTTATAATCCCCTGAATACTGGTGATATACTTCGTCATAGAAGCATTGAGTGTATCGTGTAAAGTTTCGGCAACTGCCTGCATATCGGTGAGTGTTCCGCCTTGCTCAGCCGTTACTATTACCGAGATTTTATCGGCGAAGTTGAGTTGCTTAAGCACCTTGGAAGTGAGGTTCGTTTTGTCGTTTTGAGGGAGTACTTTGGTAATATCCTCTTCAAACCGCAACTGACTCAAGCCATAAATGGCAATGAGCGCCCAAGCGGTGAAGAATGAGAAGGTAGCGAGTTTATGAGTTCTGATATATTGGTAAATTCTGTTTAACATCTGCGTTTATTTATCGCACAAAAGTATAGAATAATTAGCAAATGGACAAATTTGGAAATTTGGAAATGAGGTGCGAGCCGCACTGGCAGGGGGAATTAGCAAATTTGGAAATGAGAAAATTTGGAAATTAGCAAATGAGATGGAGGCTACAAGAAACGCGCCAGCGAAAAGGATTAACTTTGCCAAAGGTGCGAGCCGCACAGGCAAAAACTTTGGCAAAGTGTATACCTCTAAAAGGAACACTTCTGAGCTATCGGAAGGAAACGGAGAAGAACGGAAGAGGGCTGAGAGGAATTTTGATGAAAAAATGCTATGAGGAGGGTGGGAGTAGCTTATAGAGAGCTTATAGGAAGCTTATACGAATCTTGGACGATTGGTATAGAAAGGGTATATAAATAGTTGATTCATAATATGATACAATAGGACTAAAAATGTTAAAAACGAGGTTTCGAGTCGAAAGAAAAAGAATCCTCTCCCCTGCCCTCTCCCAAGGAGAGGGGGAATGTAGCGACGGAAAAAATGATGAAAACTTCTTTCTATTCAGAAGCTCCATTCTCGCGGGGCACATACCCAGCTGTCGCTGGCTACCTTTAAAGGGGGAATGTGGTGACGGAAAGGCGAAGAAATGAGGAATGACAGGGGACGAATGAAGAGTGATAAATGACAAATGGCAGATTTTTAAATGAACAATGCATAAAGATATAAGGAAGATAACTTGTGAGAGTTATTGGAGGGAGGAGATGTACGGGCAGTTATTGGACGAGGCAGACGGGGCGGAGAAGAAGGACGGGATAGACAGGGTAGACTGGATGGAGTGAGCGGACAAAGTGAATAAGGCAGAGCGATTGGACGTTTCTGACGACTAAAATTAACACCTTATAACTAAAAATTAACTGCTAAATATTGCCTTTTCGTCGATAAAATAAGGCTTTTCGTCGATTATTTTTGCGGACTCCGGCTATATTGCACTACCTTTGTCGCAACTAAATGACAAAAAGTTGCTTAAAAACTAAAAACAATGAAAAGAACTTTGTACATATCTTTTTTGTGTCTCTGTCCTTTGTTAGCAGGGGCTCAAGCAAAACAATGGTCGCTGGCTGACTGTATCAACTATGCGGTACAGAACAATATTTCTGTAAAGAAGACGGAACTGAACCAGCAGACGGCTGAAATCAATTACAGTCAGGCGAAGAGCAACCGCTTGCCTACGGTAAGTGGCTCGGCTTCGGCAAACCAGAATTACGGTTCGGCAATCAATCAGATTTCTAACGAGCGGGTGTCGCGCCGTACGTTCTCCAACAACTTTGGGGTATCGGCATCTATGCCACTCTATCAGGGCAATAAACTGAACCTACAAGTAGACCGCAGTAAGTTATTGCTCGAACAGAATGAACTGTACGTGCAAGAGGCGAAAAATAACATCACTTTGAGTGTGCTTGAAGCCTATCTGCAAGCCCTTTACAGCTATGAGGGCATAGAGGTAGCTAAGAATACGGCACGCTCTTCGGGTGAGGAATTAAAACAAGCACAGGGCAAGTTTGCCAATGGGTCTATTGCTAAACTGAGTTTAGCTGAGATAGAAACGCGTCACGCCAACAACGAGTATGCTATTATCAAAGCAGAAAATGAATACGAAAGTAGGGTACTGACCCTCAAACAACTGTTGGAGCTTCCTCCTAATAGTGATTTCGCCATTGCGCTCGATCTTCCCGCAGATGATGAAACGGCGATTATCCCTAATAAAGATGTGGTATTTGCGGAAGCCAAACAAAAACTTCCCAATCTAAAAATCTATCAATCACAACAAAAGATAGCTGAAAAAGATATCAAGATAGCCAGAGCGGGCTATGCCCCTACTCTATCGCTACAAGCAGGAGTAAATACAGGATATTCAAACCTCAACGATTTGAGCTATCGCACCCAGTTGGATAGCAATTTCGGTCAGACCATAGGAGCATCGCTCAATATTCCTATCTTTTCGCAGTTCAGAAATAAGAACAATGTGAAACTGGCTAAGGTTACCCAACAGCAAGCGGTGCTCGACGAACAACAAGCGGAAAAAGACCTCTATACCAAAATAGAAACCGCTTGGCAGAATGCTACCACTCACCAAGCGCAACAAGTAGCCTCGCGCACGGCTCGTGACAATGCTAAATTAGCATATGATTTGGCAGTAAAAAAGCACGAATTCGGTGGGCTTACCAATACCGAGCTTCTGGTAAGCGAAAACGCTTACCTCAACGCGGAACAAACCTATTTGCAAAATAAGTATATGCAGGCGCTGTATGTACAGTTGCTGAAGTTTTATATGGGAATCCTCCCCCTAACCCCCTCCCAAGGAGGGGGAATGTAGCGATGGTCATCTTTCTGAAAAAATAACTTATAGAATATTATCTAATAACTAACGACTAAATACAATGAAAAAGCACATTAAGAAAATCATCATTATCGTACTATTAGCCGTAGTGGCTTTTGGGGTGTATCACTTCTTTATGAAGGAAAAACCTACTTTTATCGTCCTGCAAACCGATAAGGTAACCGAAGGTGACGTTACTACCGAAGTAACTGCTACTGGTAGCGTACAGCCAGTGGACGAGGTGGAAGTAGGTACCCAAGTATCGGGATTGGTAAGCAAGATTTACGTAGATTACAACAGCCAAGTGAAGAAAGGACAGCTACTGGCGGAACTCGACAAGACGAACCTACAAGAAATGGTTGTAAATGCTACTGCCAATTACCAATCGGCACTCAACGAACTGAATTACTACCGTCAGAATTACGAACGACAACAGAAAATGTACAATGCCCAAGTGATTAGCAAATCGGACTACGAGCAGGCATTGTATCAGTTCAACAACGCAAAAACAAATGTAGCACAACGCCTTACGACCCTCAATCAAGCAAAAACCAATTTGGGGTATGCCAATATCTATTCGCCTATCGATGGGATTATCCTCAGCAAAGAGGTAGAAGAAGGGCAAACGGTAGCCGCCTCGATGAGTGCGCCTACACTTTTCAAGATAGCCAAAGACATCAAGCGTATGCAGGTGGAAGCCGATGTAGACGAAGCCGATATAGGACAAGTGAAAGTAGGGCAACGTGTGAGCTTTACCGTAGATGCTTATCCCCAAGAGGAGTTTTCGGGGAAAGTAACCCAAGTGCGTCTATCACCTACTACCTCATCTAACGTAGTAACCTATACAGTGATAGTAGAGGCAGAAAATCCCGATGAGAAGCTCAAACCAGGGCTTACTGCTACCATCGCTATCTATACCAATGAGCTGAAAGGCGTAACCATAGTGCCTGCGAAAGCGATGAATTTCACCCCAGACATCGACCTACTGATGCAATACTACGCTCAGAAAGGCATTAACGCTCCAATGCCCAAAGTACAGCACGGCAAGGGTAAAAATAAATACGTATGGGTGGTAAACACCGATGGTAGTCTTGCCCAAAAAGCGATAACCATAGGCAGTAATGATGGTATCAACGTGCAAGTGGTAAGCGGACTCAGTGTTGGAGAAAAAGTAGCTACCAACCTGCAAAGCAATCGCCCTCAAGTAGCAGAAGGTGAGAAAAATAACGACGATAGCAGTAGTCCGTTTATGCCTAAACGCCCTCGTCGTGATAACTCAAAAGCCAAATAAATGAAAAAAGCAATCATCGACATACGCGATATGAAACGCGAGTTTAAGATGGGCAACGAAATCGTTCACGCCCTCAAAGGCATTAACCTCACCATTCACGAGGGTGAGTTCGTAACCATTATGGGACCGAGTGGCTCGGGTAAATCAACCTTATTGAACATATTAGGTTGTTTAGACCGTCCGTCGTCAGGCGATTACATTTTGGACGGCATCTCGGTGAAAGATATGAGCAAGAACGAACTCGCAACGGTACGCAACACCAAGATAGGCTTTATCTTTCAGTCGTACAATCTTTTGGCGCGTACCTCAGCTATCGAGAATGTAGAGCTCCCTTTGATGTACAACTCTAAAATCTCGGCTAAAGAACGTCGCGAGCGCGCTATTGAAGCTCTCATCAGCGTAGGTTTGGAAAGCCGATTGAACCACTTGCCCAGTGAACTATCGGGTGGACAACAACAGCGAGTAGCCATTGCGCGTTCCCTTGTAAATCACCCTGTGATACTTCTTGCCGATGAGGCTACAGGTAACCTTGATACTAAAACTTCCTACGAAGTAATGGAGCTTTTCCAACGCCTTAACGACCAAGGTAGCACCATAGGCTTTGTAACCCACGAGAACGATATCGCCCTTTTCAGCAAGCGCACGGTTGTACTCAAAGACGGACATATCATTAGTGATAAGGAAGTAACCAATAGGCTGAATGCAAAGGAAGAATTAGCACAATTACGAAATACGAATGACGCAGACTGAATCTTTTTTAATTAAAAATTTGCAGGTTAAAAAAAATGTACTACTTTTGCAAAAATAACAGATGTTATATTACATATGTTATAACAAAGTTTTATGCCGAAATCAACAATAATAACGCAAGAAGTAATTATAGGAACCGCTTTTGAAATGGTGCGAAAAGAAGGCTTTGCAGTGCTTTCAGCCCGAAATATTGCCAAGCAAATTGGTTGCTCCACTCAGCCCATCTATTGGTGCTATAAAAATATGGATGACCTTAAAGCTGAAATCTGCAAAAAAGCACTGCCCTTCCTGCAAAGTGTAGTGCTCAGTTACTCAAAAACAGGTAATACTCTTTTGGATTTAGGACTGGGGTATGTGCGAATGGCACACACCGAACCCGCCCTATTCAAGGCTTTTTATATGGATAATGTTACCAATGTAAAACTTACTGATATTTTCCCCGAAAGTGAGCGAGTGGTAGAAATAATGAAAAATAGCGAGGAATGCCAAAACCTACCTGATGAAGAGCTGAAGAATGACATTGCTAAAGGTTGGATGTTGGCACACGGTATCGCCTCTTTGGTTGCAGTTGGTATGATTGTTTACGACGAAGATAAAATTTTAGAAATATTAAAATAAACCTGCCTTAATATGAAAACCAATAAAAAAACACTTCGGAATGTAATCTTATTTAGCTCGGTAGCCATCTCTTGCGGATGGATAGGCGTTGGGGTAAACCAGATACTTGGTGAGCCTTCTAATTTAGAGTCACTAGGGTCGTTGATTTTTATTGCTACACCTATTGTGTGTATGATTTTGCTTCGCCTTTTCGGTGGCGATGGTTGGAAAGATTTCCCTTTAAAACCTGGTTTCAAGCAAAACACTCGCTGGTATATCTTTGCTATTGCAGTCTATCCGGTGGTTATTGGTATAACACTGTTTGTTGGCAAGCTATTAGGTTGGGTAGATGTGAGTAAGTTTAGTGTTGCCGCCTATCTCCCTGTTTTTGCAGCTGCTTTCTTACCCGCTTTTATCAAAAATATCTTAGAAGAGACGGCTTTTCGGGGGTATCTCACCGTAAAAATGGAACAACTCGTCAAAAACGAATGGGTGATTTATTTAGTGGTGGCATTCGTCTGTCATATATGGCACCTGCCATACAACCTCATATTCTTAGACGATGCTTACCAGACAACCTTTTTCCCTTATAGCAAAGAATTATTTGTTTTGGTGAGTTTTGTGGTTATTGCTGTTTGGACAATAATGTACACCGAAATTTTATTTCTCTCGCGCTCACTCTTATTGGTAGTTTTGATGCACTCAATGAAAGATGCTCTTAATCCTCTCATTTCAGAAGGATTTACTGTTATTTCACCCGATAAAACACTTTTAGTATCTCCTCTTTTTGGCATCATCCCAACATTTATATACTTGACTATAGGCTTGTATTTAAGAAGAATACGCAAAAGCAAAGAGCACCTTCATTCATAATGAATAGATTGTATAAACCAAAAAAATATTATCAATATGAACAAAAACACTGAAAACCCTGTAAATGCTGCTTCTTGGGATAAGATTTTCCCCAAAAGCGATAAAGTTGAACACAAAAAAGTATCGTTCAAAAACCGCTATGGTATCACCCTTATTGGTGATTTGTATTTCCCGAAAAACAGCGAAGATAAAAAACTTGCTGCCCTTGCTGTTTGCGGTGGATTTGGATCTGTAAAAGAACAAGCTTCAGGATTTTACGCCCAAACAATGGCTGAAAGAGGCTTTGTAACCTTAGCTTTTGACCCCTCCTATACCGGAGAGAGCGGTGGAGAACCTCGTAATGTAGCATCGCCCGACATCAATACCGAGGATTTTTCGGCAGCGGTAGATTGCTTAGGCATTCAACCTTTTGTTGATAGAGAAAAAATAGGAATTATAGGTATTTGTGGTTGGGGTGGCTTTGCACTGAATGCTACGGCTATTGATACGCGTATTAAGGCAGTGGCAACGATGGTAATGTACGATATGTCGCGTGTTTTTAGCAAAGGTTATTTTGATGCCAATACACCCGAAATGCGTTTGGAAATGAAGCGTTCACTCAATGCTATCCGTTGGAAGGATGCCGAGACAGGAACCCCTACACCAGGCTACCCTATGCCCGATGCCCCATCGGATAAAGTGCCTGAATTCTTAAATGATTATATTGAGTTTTACAAAACGCCACGAGGTTTCCACGAGCGTTCAGTTTCTAATCACGTTTGGACAGCCACTACGTTACTTTCATTTATGAATTTTCCGCTACTGTCGTATGCTAATGAAATTGATGTGCCAACTCTTATGATTGCAGGAGAAAATGCCCATTCGCGATATATGAGCGAAGATGCCTATAAATTGATAGGAAGTGAGAAAAAAGAACTATTAATTGTTCCTAATGCACGCCATACCGATTTTTATGACAATCAGGCTGGAGTAATTCCGTTTGATAAGTTGGAGGTGTTTTTTAGTGACCATCTTCAATAAAATAAAACTATTTTTAATATGAAACAGTTACTTATTTTACTCTTTCTCCTTACGACCAATGCCTTTGCGCAAGGTCCTTTTGGAGATTATGCCGTGGTGAAGGACAAAGACGGCTATGTAAACATTCGTGCTAAAGAAAGCGTAAAAAGCAAAATTGTAGGTACTTTGCCTAATAATACACTCATATACAATTTTTTAAATAATGAAGATATTCCTAATCCTTCTAATTGGGTATATGAAAAGAATGGTTACATACATAAAAGTCGTCTTAAAAAAGTAGAAGAATTTCCTTCTATTGGCAAAGGTAAAGAGCAAGGTAATAGTATCACCATTGCTGGTAAAGGCATTAGCGTAACCCTTACTAGACAGCCATTTGATAAAACTAAACACAAGATTACCAAGAAAAAACATAAAGAGTATAGTGAGTATATCATTGACGGGAAACGGGTACAAGGACTAGATAATGATGAGTTCCTACCTAAAGACCATTACAAGAGTATTACTGTAACTATCAACGGCAAAAACGTACCTATCCCTAAAAGTGCTTATGATGATTTGTATGAGATTGGCATTTGGGACACTAACAATTTTGCGTATTACGATGAGGAAGACGATGTACTTTATATCATTGCACACAATGGTGATGGGTATCTTGCTTACGAAGTGTGCTGGCAAATAGTAAAAGGCGAGTACAAAACCCGTATCATAGGAGATCCATTCTAGTCTTACAGAATTTGCTAATCTGCTAATTTTCTAATTCACTAATTAATATTATGAATATACAAAACCTTTTTAAAATAGCGTGGCGTGCCCTTTTGCTCAACAAAACAAGGGCGATGCTTACAATGTTGGGTATCATCATTGGGGTGGGCTCAGTGATAACAATGCTTGCCATTGGCGAGGGTTCTAAAAAGAGTATCAAAGAGAATATCTCTAAAATGGGCACCAATATGCTCAATATCCGTCCGGGTGCGGGTATGATGGGCGGAGTGCGTATGAGTATGAGCGATATGCAATCACTCAAAATGACGGATTACGAAGCCCTCAAAAAAGAAGGTACCCTACTGAAATATGTATCGCCGGTAGTAAGTGGCAATGGACAAAGTATAGCAGGAGGCAACAACTGGCCTACCTCTATCTACGGAGTGAATACCGAATATTTGCCCATACGCGAATGGAGTGTGGCTGAGGGGAGTATGTTTGGTGAAGATGAGATTACTAATTTTGCCAAAGTAGCCGTGATAGGGCAAACGGTGGCTAAGAACCTCTTCACTAATGGCGAGAACCCTATTGGGCAAACCATACGCTTTAAGAATATCCCTTTTAAAGTAATTGGCGTACTTACCAAAAAAGGTGAGAGCAACTTTGGTCAAGACCAAGACGATGTGATTATCGCCCCTTATACTACGGTACAAAAGCGTATTTTGGCGCAAACTTTCTTGCAGAGTATTGTGGCTTCGGTGCTCAATGAAAGTCAGTCGGAGAATGCAGTAAACCAAGTAAAGAAGATTTTGGAGCGCACGCATAACCTTTCGGCTACACAAGAAAATGATTTCAACGTGTTTTCGCAACAGGAGCTCATCAGTACGTTTAGCTCTACCAGTGAGATGCTTACTGTGTTATTGGTAGCTATTGCCAGCATTTCGCTCATCGTGGGGGGAATAGGCATTATGAATATTATGTACGTATCAGTAAAAGAGCGCACTAAGGAAATAGGCTTGCGTATGGCTATTGGGGCTAAGGGGAAGGATATTTTGGCGCAGTTTCTCATTGAGTCGGTGCTTATTAGCATCACTGGGGGGGTATTAGGGGTAATTATTGGCTTATTAGCTACCGTAGGCGTATCGCTGTTCATAGGCTGGCCAGTGAGTATCACCTTGTATTCTATTGTAATATCCTTCTTAGTATGTACCATTACAGGGGTATTCTTCGGTTGGTATCCTGCCCGCAAAGCAGCCGAGTTAGAACCTATTAGCGCCCTCAGATACGAATAGTGCGAGCCACACAGGCAATTAGAAATAATAAAAGCTGATGAATATAACTTTACCTCCTTATGCTACAACAGAAGACCTACAAAAATGTATGGTTATTGTTAGAGAAATATTAGATAGTAAAGCCATTACTATTAATGATGAGCAGTGCCAAGCTATAGCTTTAGAAGTTATGGGTATCTCTTATGCCAAAGGAGGAGACTATTCCTCTGAAATCATCAAGAGTTTTACAGAAAGTTATTTAAAAACATCAAAGTATAAAGAATGAAACTTTTAACACACATAGCTGCTTGGGCAGTGGTTTGTATTTTGCCTGCCCTTATCTTTATCTCCGAAGGCAATCACCGCTTTGAGGAGGCACTTTATCGTTCGCTCATATCATTGCCTTTTTTGATGTTTTTGTTCTACATCAGTTTCTATTGGCTTATTGATAAACTGTGGTTTAAAAAACGATATATACTTTTTATATGGGTGGCAGTGGCACTCATTTTATGTATTTCATACAGCAAATATGAGCTTTTTTCGTACTTTGCCCTTCACAAGAATAAACACAAAATGCCTCCTTTTCACGCTTTCGTATATTTTGATTTCCTCTCGAACCTCTTGCCGGTAATCTTTGCAATGGCAATACGTTATGCACAACGCAACTTTTCTTTGGAAATTGCTCAGAAAGAAGCCCAAGCTCAGAAGCTACAAGCCGACCTCACCCAACTAAAATACCAACTCCAACCGCATTTCTTTTTCAATGCACTCAATAATATCTATTCGCTTATAGCCTTTGACCCCAAAAAAGCACAAGAGAGCGTGCATAGCCTTAGCAAACTGATGCGTCACTTTATGCAAAACAGTGACCAAAAGCAAATTAGCCTTGCAGAGGAAGTTGATTTTTTGCAACAGTACATCAGCTTAATGCAATTGCGCCTCACTGATAAAACTACTGTACGGGTAGATTTCCCGAAGCAACTACCCCCACTCACCATAGCACCTTTGCTGTTTATCAGCTTGGTGGAAAATGCTTTTAAGCACGGCGTATCGGCGACTGAGGCAACAGAATTGTCGTTTAGCTTGAGAGTGGAAGAGAATAAAGTAATATTTAGAAGTGAGAACACTATAATTCCTAAACAAGAAAGTTTGTATAACTCAGGTATTGGCATTGAAAATCTAAAGAAACGCCTAACACTTCTTTATCCTAAAAAACATCAATACAACATCGAAGAAAAAAACGGAGAATACATTGCTCAATTGATAATTGAGAATTGATAATTGACAAATGTGAGGTTTTTAGACCAAAGACAAGAAATTTTCTTAAAAAAGAAGTACTTTCGATGTGAGGAGAGTGTAGCTTACGCTACAGAAATCTTACAAATCAAACAAATAGGTAACAAGCTACCTGAAAGTCTCGAACTGACCTATATTTCATAATTTTGCGCAGTTGCTCTGTGAGACGTATGACGAACTTTTAATAAACCTTAAAGGGAACTACAGTGGTTTTATAGTGGGTCTACAGTGGCTCTACAGTGGGTCTACAGTGGGTCTACAGTGGGTCTACAATAAAGGTTAATCGAATTATAATAGAACATTGATTGAACTTATGGTGCTACTATCTCCTCACATCACTCGTTCTAGTGTTTAGACTTGTTGGACATAAAATTAGTAACAACTTAAATCAAAGGCTCGAAATTTTCTTTAAAAAAAGAAATACACCTGGCGGTACAGAAATTGGAACAGATTTAATTGATTTTCACATAATTTATATAGCATAAGCTATATTTCCTCTTTTGGTATGTTTGGTCTGTGGTTTTAGTAGGCACTTTTTGGTAATACAGCATTATTTTCGTACCTTTGCCCCAAAATAATAATAGCTAAGAATTGTGGAAACCAAAATATCAGTTATCGGGGGAGGAAGTTGGGCAACGGCTCTGATTAAGATTTTTACCGCCAATATCGACCAAGTGTGTTGGTATATGCGCAATGAACAGGCTATTGAGCACATCAAAGCGACCAAACACAATCCTAACTACCTTAGCGATGTACATTTAAACATCAGCAAGCTACACCTCACCAACGACATCAACGAGGCGGTAGCTTTCAGCGATTATGTCGTCTTTTCTATCCCTTCAGCTTTCTTGAGTGACGAATTAGAAAAACTCACCGAACCGCTATCTAATAAAAATATATTTTCTGCTATCAAAGGTATTGAACCTAAAAGCGGACTTATAGTAGGTGAGTATTTCAACAAAATACATCACGTACCTTATGCACAGATAGGCGTTATAGCAGGTCCTTGCCACGCCGAAGAGGTAGCTCTCGAACGTCTGTCGTACCTCACTATTGCCTGTCTCGATGAGGAAAAAGCGCGCTTTATGGCTGAAGCAATGAAACGCCATTATGTAAAGACCAAAATATCCGACGATGTGGTAGGTATTGAATACGCTGCTATGCTGAAGAACATTTATGCCCTTGCTGCGGGTATTGCCCACGGATTGGGCTATGGCGATAACTTCCAAAGTGTGTTGATGAGCAACGCCATTCGAGAGATGCGACGCTACATCAAGCATATTTACAAAATCAAACGAAATATCAACAACTCCGCTTATTTAGGTGATTTACTCGTAACCGCCTACTCGCTTTTTAGTCGCAATCGTATGTTCGGCACAATGATAGGTAAAGGCTATACTGTAAAGAGTACAATGGCTGAAATGAATATGGTAGCCGAAGGTTATTACGCCACCAAAAGCGCTTACCTCATTAACAAAAATCAAGAAAAACCAAGTCGCACACCCATACTCGATGCCGTCTACAAAGTGTTATACGAAGGCAAAAGAGCCAATGTAGCGTTTGCAGAATTGACAGGAGAACTGGATTAGAAAATGAGGAAATGAGAAAATGAGAAAATGAGGAAATGAGGAAATTAGAGAATGAGGAAATGAGAAAATTTGCTAATTAACTTTATGTTCACAGGAATTATAGAAGAAATAGGTAAAATCGTACAGATAGAACGCGAAGAGGCGAATCTGCATTTATACGTAAAAAGTTCGTTTACAAATGAACTAAAAATAGACCAAAGTGTTGCCCATAATGGGGTATGTCTCACGGTAGTGGCTATCGATGGCGATGTATACCGAGTAACCGCTATTGCCGAAACTCTTGCCAAAACCCACTTGGGCAGTTTGCAAGTGGGTGATGCGGTAAACTTAGAGCGCGGTATGCTTCTCAACACACGCTTAGACGGACATATCGTGCAAGGTCACATCGACCAAACGGGTACTTGTAGTGCTATCCAAGAAGAAGCAGGTAGCACCCGTTTTACTTTTGAGTACGACCCCTCTACTGGCAATGTGGTAATTGAAAAAGGCTCTATTACTGTGAATGGTGTAAGCCTAACGGTAATAGATGCGACTTCCCATAGTTTCAGTGTAGCAGTAATCCCCTATACTTTAGCACATACCAATCTGCAACATTTACAAATAGGTAGTGTTGTAAATTTAGAATTTGATGTGATTGGTAAATATGTCGCCCGACTTACGCAACGGTAAGGCGTTGTAAAATAAGAGAACGTACTTCTTCGCGTAAAGCGTCTTTATCGTCAAGGGTTTTGCCTTGGGTAGGAATAGAGCGCAATATATCTACTCGCATTGTGCCCATACTGCCGGCAAAGAAGCGGAAGGGAAAGCGTCTTTTAGTATCGTAGAATACCATTGGCACTATGGGAATTTGGCATTCTATCGCAATGCGAAAAGCCCCGTCCTTAAAACTATCGAGTACTATACTCTCATCATCGGGGACACCTCCTTCGGGAAAAATACAAATACTCAGCCCTGCCTTTATTCTCTCCATCGTTTGGGCATAAACCTCCTTTCTACTCTTCGGACTCTTTCTTTCTACCATTATGGCAACACGTTTGTAGAAATAACCAAACAATAGCGTCTTGCTCAGTTCCTTCTTCCCTACAAATACAAACGGATTTTTACTACAGTAGAACATCAGCATTATGTCCATCATACTGTAATGATTGGCGACCAGCATATAGCTATGGCGGTCGTTAGGCACGGTATATTCCCTATGTATTTTCGGTAAAAAGCCCATACCATACAATATAGGCGTTGCCCATAAGTTTCGGGCTACCCAATAAAATGAGCGATACCATTCTGCCCGTGCTGTAAGAATAAACAACAAGGGCAACCACAGGAGAATAAGAATGAGTACAAGCAAGTAAAACCAGCTCTTCCACAAGAGCCAAAAGGTGTATTTCAGGAGTTTCATTTAATACAATCTTACTATTATCCGGTAGGAGCAAATATATTACTGATTTCTAAATATATAAACCTCAACATCACCGCTTAACGCTCTCTTTTTGCAGTGTAAAAGTATCGTTAAAACAGTAATAAAGTTTTGTTAAAATCGGTTTTTTCTTTGGTAATTCAAAAATTTGCCGTACCTTTGTCAGCGCAATGAGGGTGGTAGCTCATTGTAAAACTTCAAATAATAGTTTTCATAATTTAAAGTTTTGGTTGGTTAATGGAAAAGTCCGATATTATTATCGGACTTTTTTTCTTATACAGACCACCATAGCTTCCAAGGAATCATCGAGAGCAAGCACACCAGTGCAATACCGTAAAACAAGGCTATTTTGCCATACATCTTACGCACTTCTGTCTGTTTTTTAAGTTTTACCCAGCCCACAGTAATCAGCGTTACTGCTATGATATTTATCATAGGGTGCTCCACCAATAATTGGCGCAATAAGCTGTCTTTCATCACCACTCTAGCTCCCTCACTCCACATCTGCAAACGAGGGGTAGTTACATAGACTAATAAGCCCAATAATAATTGAATATGAGAGAATACCAGAGCAAACAAACTCAAGCGGAGGTCTTTTATTCCAAAGTATTTTCTTTTGCCAAAAAATCCGATAATCGCATTGATAACTGCTATGATAAGCACTGCCAATACTAAATAAGCACATAGTGAATGTGTCTGTTTAATTAGTTGATACATAATATTCTTTATAAATTTGCGGGCAAAAATACAAATCTTTTTGAAATTCTTTTCTTTCTTCAAAGTATTTTTTGTACCTTTGCCTTTGGATGATAGTTATGAATTATTGACGAATGAGGAAATGAGAAAATTTGGAAATTAGAAAATTAGAGAATTAGAAAATGAGGAGGAGCTTAAAAGAAAGGCGCTAGCGGAGGGATTGTCAGTTTATTCAACTTTGCCAAAGTTTCAAACTTTGGCAAAGTGCGTACCGCAAAAGCGATGTGTTAGGACTGTTAGGAGCGCTCGGAAGGAAACGGAGGTTTTCGGAACGGGACTGAAGGTTTTTTTGGTGAGAAAAGGCTGTAAGGAGGGTATGGTCAGCTTATAGAGAGCTTATAGGAACCTTATATGAATCTTGGACGATTGGTATAGAAAGGGTATATAAATAATTGACTTATAACACGATACAACAGTGCTAAAAATGTTAAAAACAGGGTTTCGAGGCGAAAGAAAAGGAATCCTCACCCCGTCCCTCTCCCAGGGAGAGGGGGAATGTGGTGACGGAAAAGGGAAGGAATGACGAATGCTAACTTCCTTCGAAGGGGGAATGTGGTGACGGGAAAAGTGATAAAACCTACTCTCTAATTCACTTAGTTGGCAATTGCTGATAACCCTCGAAAGGAGGAATTGACGATAATCATTATAGACGAGTTATATAATTTACAGTGAAACAATACATTAATTCTCCTACTCTCGATTGACACTAATGATAATAACTAATGACAAAAAACTAACAACTATATGACAGAACAAGTATTTGCCTTACACGTGGCAACCCGCAACAATCTTTTAACTTATTTGGAGAATGTAAGTCCCGAACAGTTAGCGCAAATCCCTACTGGATTTCACAATAACATCTGGTGGAACATCGCTCACTGCGTGGCGCAACAACAAATACTCTGCTACAAACTATCAGGACTCAATTTTGTTGTACCCGAAACTTTTGTAGATACTTATAAAAAAGGTACTTATCCCGATGGACACATTCCTACCGCTGAGGAAATTCAAGAATTGCGCAGTCTGCTCATCAGCAGCCAAAAACAACTGCAAGCCGACTACGAGCGTGGGGTATTCACTAATTTTACTCCTTACACTACCAGCTATGGCTATGCGCTTACCTGCATTGAAGATGCGATACATTTCAACAATACTCACGAGGGAATGCACCTTGGGGTGGTAATTGCTTTAAACTATTTTGCTAAATGATAGAAGATAAAACGCCTCACCGTACCTCATTAGCCGATTTGGGTGAATTTGGACTCATCGACCGCCTAACGGAGGGATTTGAAATTCACAATCCTTCCACTCTTAAAGGCGTAGGCGACGATGCGGCGGTAATGGATTTTAAAAATAAAAAAACTGTCGTCTCTACCGACCTGCTTATTGAAGGTGTACATTTCGACCTTAGCTATGTACCGCTGAAGCATTTAGGATACAAGTCGGTAGTAGTGAACGTATCGGATATCTATGCGATGAACGCTACGGCTACCCAAATAACGGTATCGATAGCTGTATCTAATCGCTTTCCGTTAGAAGCCTTAGAAGAGTTCTATGCAGGCATTCGCCTAGCCTGCGAGCATTATAAGGTAGACTTAGTAGGAGGCGACACGACCTCGTCTACACGTGGACTCATCATCTCGGTAACGGCGATAGGTGAAGCGAAAGCATCGGACTTAGTATATCGCAACGGAGCACAACCTAACGACCTTGTGGTACTCACGGGCGATATAGGGGGTGCCTATATGGGTTTGCAGATATTGGAACGCGAAAAGGCGGTCTTTCAGGTAAACCCTAACTCTCAACCGGATATAGAGATGTATTCTTACATTTTGGAACGCCAGCTCAAACCTGAAGCCCGCAAGGACATTCCGCCACTGCTAAAACAATTAGGTGTAAAACCTACTGCTATGATGGATGTAAGCGACGGATTGTCGTCAGAGCTCTTGCACATTTGCAAACAATCGGGGGTAGGTTGTAGGTTATATGAAGACAAAATACCGCTTGACCCACAAGTGATTAGTACTTGTGAGGAGTTCAATTTAGATAGCACTACCATAGCCTTGAGCGGAGGCGAAGATTACGAACTGCTGTTTACTATTGCCCAAGCAGATTACGATAAGATAAAAGGCAATCCCAATTTCACGGTCATAGGTTACATCACCGATAAAAGTGAAGGGGTAAACCTCATCACTCGTGCGGGACAGTTTATACCGATTATAGCGAAAGGGTGGAATGCTTTAACAATTAACAATTGATAATTAACAATTAACAAGATATGAAAAGAAGAGCATTTTTTAAACGTGGGGCTTTAGCAGCTTTAGGAGGCTTAGTACTTCCTTCATTCGATTTACAAGCGCAAACCCTTGGGGAAGCCCATAAAAACAAACTCACTAAAAACATCATCTTTATGGTGAGTGACGGTATGAGTTTCGGCACTTTGGTAATGGCTGACCTGTACCTAAAACGCAAATTCGGTCGCCCTTCCAGCTGGATAGGATTGTATGAAAATAACCTCGCACAGCGCGCTGTAATGGATATGGCTTCGGCAAGTTCGGTAGTCACCGACTCCTCAGCAGCGAGTTCGTCTTGGGGCGGTGGAGTACGTGTAAAGAACGGTAGCCTAAATATCAGTCCGGATGGCAAAGAGAATATGCCTATCTTACAAAAGTTCAAAAAAGCAGGCAAGAAAGTGGGGTGTATCACTACCGTAATGGTAAATCACGCCACTCCGGCAGGCTTCTGTACGTGGAGTAAGAGCCGTAATGCTATGGACGAGATAGCTCTCAACTACACCGAATTAGGCTTCGATGTGATGTTAGGCGGCGGTAGCAAATACTTTGACCCTGCCCATCGCAAGGACAAAAAAGACCTCTTTGCTGTTCTCAAAAAGAAAGGTTATACGGTAGCTCGCACTCGCGGTGAAATGCTGAAAGCACCTACTAATAAACCTCTCTATGGGCTCTTTGCTGAAGATGCCCTCCCCTACTCTATCGACCGCGCTCAAAGCAGTGAAGAACAAGCTAAATCGCCTACTCTTGCCGAGATGACTGCTAAGGCTATCGACCAACTTAAAAGTCACCCTAATGGCTTTGTAATACAAGTAGAAGGGGGTAAAGTAGACTGGGCGGCACACGGCAATGATATAGGGGCTTTGCTGTACGACCAAGTAGCTTTTGACGAGGCTATAAAAGTAGCCCTTGATTTTGCAAAAGCCGATGGCAACACTCTTGTAGTGCTTACTTCCGACCACGGCAATGCCAACCCTGGACTCATCTACGGCAAAGATTGTAACGACAACTTCGACAGATTGCAAAACTTCACCCATTCTAACGACTGGATATTACAACAAATCAACTCTAACGACTCGGTAGCCAAAGTGCGTGAGCACGTAGCTCAATACTGTGGTGGAATGAACATCAGTGAGGAACAAGCTAAAGAACTCTTAGGCTATTACGCTAAAACCGAAAGAAAAGAAGACGGCTTGTACAACTACAAACATCTGCCTTACCGATTGTTTGCCGAAATACAAAAAGCACATACTTCGGTAGGCTGGATAAGTATGGATCACTCATCGGATTACACCGAATTGGCAATGTATGGACCAGGTAGCGAGCGACTTAAACCTTTTATACGCAATACCGATATGCACAATTTCTTGCTGGAGGCAGCGGAGGTTAGAGTTTAGAAGTTAGGAAGTAGAAATCAGAAATTAGAGGGTGAAAAGTTTTCAGTTTCAGAAGCTCGTTACTTTTATAGGAATATTGCTCTTCATCGTGAAGTTGATAGCGTGGTACATTACCAATTCTAACGCTATTTTTTCGGACACGATGGAGAGCATTGTGAATATTATTGCCGCCTTTATGGGGCTCTATTCGCTATACCTCTGCAACAAACCTCGCGATACCGACCACCCTTATGGACACGGCAAGGTAGAGTTTGTTACCGCTGGTATTGAGGGGATGCTCATCGCCATCGCTGGGGTACTTATTCTCATCGAAGCCTTTTCGTCACTCATAAAGGGAATACATCTCGATAAATTAGGCTGGGGAATTGCCCTTTTCGGGTCTACCGCCATAGTGAATTACGCTATGGGGTATATTTCTTATCAAAAGGGAAAGAAAGAAAACTCATTAGTGCTGATGAGTGCAGGTAAGCATCTGCAATCGGATACTTTTGCGACTTCGGCAATTGTATTGAGCTTACTATTGGTGCATTTCACCGGTTGGTTATGGCTCGACCCTCTAATCGCTATTGGTTTTGGTAGTTATATCATTGTGATAGGCTGGAAGATAGTGCGCAAAGCCCTCAGCGGTATTATGGATGAACGCGATGAAGCGCTCTTTGCTGAATTGATAGCTATCTTACAAGCAAATCGCAAAACCGAATGGATAGACATTCACAATATGCGCATTCAGCAGTTTGGGGCACACCTGCACATTGATGCACATATCACTCTGCCTTACTATTATTCTTTAAAAGAAGCGCATCAAGAAATGGAAAAGGTGATTCATCTATTAGCAGAAAAAGTAGATAGAACTATAGAATTCAACTTTCACTTAGACTATTGCAAACCTTTTTCTTGCGAAATATGTGCTATCGACTGCCAATTTAGGCAAAAGCCTTTTGTACAGACCATACAGTGGGACGTGAAGAACATCGGTGGTGTAGCGAAGCATAGATGTGAACCACTAAAACAATAATGCTAATTAGATACTATAAACATTAGTTCTTTGAGGTTTAATTTTGATGTACTTGACTATAAATAACTGACGATATTCTTGCTCATTCAAAGTATATTTATTATTTTTGCACCAAAATCTTGCCTTTATAATATGATAACTACTTTCTTTTCAGAAAATTTAGGATTTACAACCATATGCGTTTTTCTACTCTCTTTGGGAGTAGCATACTTTTCTTTGCCAAGTATTATATACGTGTCAAAGTACAAAAACCTAATGGATAAACCTAATGCACGTAGTTCACATAAAGAAAAAACACCTACCTTAGGAGGTATTTCTTTCTTCGTAAGTTTAGTTTTTAGTCTCTTTTTACTCCGTTTTTTTGATAATGACAATGTAGGGATTAACATCTTATCTGGTGTAGGTGTACTCTTTTTCGTTGGCTTAAAAGATGACCTCGTAGGTGTAAATCCTAGTACTAAAATTATAGGTCAAATTATAGCTACCCTGATGCTTTTCTTAGGAACTGGGCTTAAAATCACTACTCTCGATAATTTCTTAGGCATTACTGATATTCCATATTGGCTCTCTATTTTTATGAGCTGTGGTATGATGATGATGATTGTAAACTCTTACAATCTTATCGATGGTATTAACGGCTCAGCTGCAATGGTAGGTATTGTAATTTTTGGCATTTTTGCCTACGTTTTCTACGATGCTCAACTGTACTACTACTTCCTGTTATCAATCCTATGTATAGGTTTTTTATTAGCCTTTTTACGCTATAATCTATCGGTAAGGAAACGCGTTTTTATGGGAGATACAGGCTCTATGATTGCAGGTTTTCTCATCGCAGTTCTCGCTATTAAATTCTTTGCCCTAAACACTGAAGCCTTAGAAAGTGCTATTATACACCCCACAAATAAAATATGGGTACTTCTTGCAATTATTTTCATTCCTTTTTTTGATACTACCCGCGTGTTCACCACTCGCCTATTGCGTCACGGACAACCTTTTAAAGCCGACCGCAGTCATATCCACCACGTGATGATTGACTATATGAAACTGTCGCATTCACAAGCAAGTGTACTATTAGCACTCATCAATTTAATCGTTTGTGTAGTGATTTTATATCTCAATACTTTTCTATCTTCCCTTTATTTAGGAATTGTTTTAGGTGTTATTTTTATAGGATTGGCAGGACTTCTCTTTTACGTTAACAGAAGCTATCACATCCGTAAGAAAAAACAAAAAATAAGGCATATTGTCAAGGGGATTATAAAAAAGAAATAATTTTCGTACCTTTGCGCCCTATCTCATAAGAAATGCTCAAACAGAATTTACAACTTAAACTCTCACAGAAACTCTCACCTCAGCAAATACAGCTGATGAAACTCGTGCAACTCCCCACTCTTGCCTTTGAACAGCGCGTGAAACAAGAGATGGAAGAAAACCCCGCTTTAGAATCAGGGCGCGAAGAAGATGCCCTCGATGAGTTTCACGATGAGTTCGATAACTCTGTCGATGAATATAACGATAACGATGTGATTGATATGGACGATATCAACATCGATGAATACCTCAGTGATGACGAAATACCCGACTATCGCTTGCATGCTAATAACTATAGCGACGACGATGAGGATCGCGATATTCCTTTCAGCGCAGAGGTATCGTTCCACCAATCTCTTATCAACCAATTGAACACCTTTACCCTCTCGGATGAAGATTACCTCATCGCTGAGTTCCTCGTGGGTAGCATAGACGATACAGGCTATATACGCCGTTCTATTCAAGACCTTACCGACGACTTAGCTTTCACTCAAAATATCTATACCGAAGAGGAGCACGTAGAGCAAATACGCCAACAGATTATATTTCAATTAGACCCTGCAGGAGTAGGCGCATCGGACTTGCAAGAGTGCTTGCTTATACAACTGCGCCGCAAAAAACAAACACCTGCGATAGAATTGGCAATCAAAATGCTTACCGAAGCCTTTGAAGCATTCACTAAAAAGCATTATACCAAACTGCAACAACGCTTTTTGGTAACTGAAGAACAACTGAAAGAAGCAGTGCAAGAGGTGGAACGCCTAAACCCTAAACCTGGGAGTTCCTACGTGGGTAACAATGTCCATATAGAACAAATTATCCCTGATTTTACTGTAAAAGTGGTAGATAACGAGTTGGAACTCTCTCTCAACGGACGCAATGCTCCTGAACTACACGTTTCTAAGGAATATAGTACTATGCTCGATACTTATAAGAAGAGTAAGGAAAAGAGCAATTCACAAAAAGAAGCAGTGTTCTTTATCAAACAGAAGCTGGATTCGGCTAAGTGGTTTATAGATGCCATTCGTCAGCGACAACAAACGCTCCTCATCACGATGAATGCTATTATGGAGCACCAACGCGAATACTTCCTCACAGGTGATGAGCTCAAAATTAAACCGCTTATTCTCAAAGACATTGCCGACAAGGTAGGTATGGACATCTCTACCGTATCTCGGGTAGCGAGTAGTAAATACGTAACCACCCCTTACGGTACAAAACTCATTAAAGATTTCTTTTCGGAATCTATGAAGAACGACCAAGGAGAAGATGTTTCTACCCGTGAAATCAAGCAGATATTACAACATATCATCGCTAAGGAAGACAAGAGTAAACCCCTCCCCGATGATGAATTGGCACAGCTTCTCAAAGAGAAAGGTTACCCCATTGCGCGCCGCACTATCGCCAAATACCGTGAACAAATGGATATACCCGTAGCGCGTCTCAGAAAAGAGCTGTAAGTGTGAGCGACATAACCAAAAAATATATAAACTCGGGTATAGCGAGGTGCTGTAACGGAGTTTTTTTGTTGTAGCACGGGGAATTGTTTTACGAATTAAAAGAAGCTTTTAATTCATTATACACCTGTTTGATTATGAAAAGGTGCGAAATATACATAACGGCAATCTCTTTATTTCCTACTTTGTAATAATAGAAGCCCTTGCCTTTATCGATGAGTGCGTTTTCTTTAGATTGATATTCACCTGTATTTTTAGGGTAATTTTTCAATCTTCTTTTTCAGTAAGAGAAAGTCTTCGGCAGAGTTTTCAACTCATCATTAACCATTATTTCACTATCTTCATCTCATTTAGCAAATACCCTGCTCCGGCGTATTTATCAATGATAAACAGCACATAGCGAATATCTACCATAATATTACGACATATTTTAGGGTCGTAGTGGATATCGCTCATTGTGCCTTCCCACACGCGGTCGAAATTGAGACCGATAAGGTTACCTTGTGCGTCTATCGCAGGACTGCCCGAGTTGCCTCCCGTGGTGTGATTGGTTGCTACGAAACACACAGGCATCTTGCCGTTTTTGCCGTAAATACCATAGTCTTTTTTCTCATAGAGCTCGCGCAGTTTGGCGGGCACATTAAATTCGTAGTCGTTAGGCACGTATTTCTCCATTACACCGTCTAAATAAGTCATATAATCATAGGTTATAGCATCCGAAGGTGAGTAACCCGCTACCTTGCCATAAGTAACGCGCAAAGTGCTATTGGCATCAGGGAAAATGCGGTCTTGAGGTTTCGAGAACTCCAAGATAGCCTTCATATAAGTACGCTGTAAGGCGGTAATCTCGCTGTCCAACTGTCGGTAAGTAGGCACTACAGTTCCGTAGAAATGAGCGACAATTTGCTGTACAAATTGTACGCCTATGTCATTTTTGAGGCGCCTTTCAAAAACTTCATCGGGTAGGTTGAGTACTTTTTCCATTTCGGTTTTAGAAGCCAAAAACGACTCTTTATAGAGTTTGTCAGCCAGTGTGTGTATCTCAAACTGCTGTAAGTTAGGCGAGAGTAGCGTTTTAGGCATCGCCTGAGCATAATACACTACCGCTTTTTCAAATACGGCTTTATCTACATTCACATCGTAGTTTTTAAATACCGTTTCAAAGTTGTTTAAAAGGTTCTTCTTGCGGTCGTTGAACGATTGTGTTCCTTTCTCGTGCAGCGCATTTTGCAGTTGAAGGATTTTATAGCCATTTGCCAGCAAGTCGATATTGCGCTGTACCAACTCCGAAAAGAGGTCTACTGCCAAAGCATAGTCTTGTATTTGAGCGTATTTTTCAGTAAACTGAGGTAAAATATAACCATATTCAGCAGTTTTACCTGCTTTTTCTATCTCTTTTTGAAATTTCTGTTCTTGAGCGCGTTTGATAGCTACCGCATCCGATTTTTTCAAACCTTGTGTTTCACCTATCCACTTTTTCCAATAGTTGGCAACGCTGGCGTATTTAGAGGCGTATTTTATTTTTATTTCGTTGCTGTTGCGCATAAAGCCGTCTTGCACTTTGAGCACCACATCGCGAATGCCTATCTTAGCAGGATTCAATACATTCACAATTTGTTCCACTGCTACGGCAGGTAAATATTCTTCAGTACGACCTGGATAACCGAAGACCATTGTAAAATCGCCTGCTTTCACGCCTTTTAACGAGATAGGAAAGAAGTGTTTGGGGCGATAGGGCACGTTGTCTTTGGAGTAGGTTGCGGGGCGGTTGTTTTTATCGGCGTATACACGGAAAAGCGAGAAGTCCCCCGTATGGCGAGGCCATACCCAATTATCGGTATCCGAACCGAATTTGCCTATAGCCGAAGGCGGTGCACCTACTAAACGCACATCTTTAAAAGTTTCTACTACAAAAAGGATATACTGATTGCCCTCGTAGAAAGCACGAACCCGATTCTCTTGCCACGCTTCTTTAGGCGAGTTTTTCACCAAAGAGGCAATATTGCGTTCTATCTGAGAGGCGCGAACGCTCTCACTACTTAGGTTTTGAGTATCGGCGAGTACTTTTTGGGTAACATCTTCAATACGTACAATAAAAGTAACTTCTAAATTCTTGTTAGGCAACTCTTCCGATAGATTTTTAGCCCAAAAACCATCGGTAAGGTAATCGTTTTGCACTGAGGAATGCGCTTGTATCTGTCCGTAACCACAATGGTGATTAGTGAGCAGTAGCCCTTTATCCGAAATCATTTCGGCAGTACAGCCTCCATTGAAATGAGGCACGGCGTCTTTCAAGCTCGACTTATTGACGCTATAAATATCACTCACCGACATTTTCATACCTAAGGACTTCATTTCTCTGGCATTCATACCCTCCAAAAGCGAAGGAATCCACATACCGCCTTGCTGTGCCGTTAAGGTAACAGGTAACAAGTAAAAGCTAAAAAGTAATAAAGAGATAAACTTCTTCATAGTCACTGTTTTTAAAGTGCAAATATAGGGAATATTTTCTAAAAATTTGGTTTTAACTGTTGTTTGTTGTTGTAGAAATCTTCAATGACTTTAATCACTTCGTCTTCAGTATCTACTAAGTGAAACAAATCCAAATCCTCAGCGCTAATATTATTAAATTTCTCTAATAATATCTTCTTTATCCAGTCTACAAGTCCGCTCCAATAATCTGTACCGACTAAAATAATAGGAATTTTGTCTATCTTATAAGTTTGCACGAGAGTGAGGGTCTCAAAGAGTTCGTCGAGGGTACCAAAACCTCCAGGCATTGCTACAAATGCCTTAGAATACTTTACAAACATCACCTTGCGCGCAAAGAAGTAGTTGAATTTAATATTCTTGTCGTGGTCGATATAAGAGTTATTAGTCTGCTCGAAAGGTAAATCAATATTCAGTCCTGCCGATACACCTTTATTCAGGTGTGCACCTTTGTTGCCCGCCTCCATAATACCAGGTCCACCGCCGGTGATAATACCAAAGCCCTCATCTACTATCTTTTGGGCAATACGCACAGTGAGTTCGTAATAAGGTGTTTCAGGCTTAATACGTGCCGAACCAAAAATACATACACAAGGCCCTATGGAGCTCATCTGCTCATAGCCGTGTACAAATTCTCCCATTATTTTAAATATCGACCAAGCGTCGTGTGTTTTAGTTTCGTTCCAAACTTTTGAATGTTTTTTCATTGAGTTAAATGTTAAAAGTGAATAGTAAAAAGTTGTATTTATTTCAGTTTTATCCCTCTGTATTTCTTTATCTTCTCCTATTTTTATAATCAATCTTTTATTTCCAATCTGTAGGGGCGAATTGCAATTCGCCCTTAATAAGTCAATCTCAATTTTGATTTGTGTTAAGTCTAAGGAGTATAGTTTTTCCAACCATATTCGTAATATTTTTCAGTAGGCATAAACTCGGCAGCTCCACCGTCGGAATCGTCACCTATATAGTCATACAAAAATCGGTTTTTGTTATCTACATACCATTTAACGAATAGCTCTCCTTTAAAAACACCCGTAGCACTCTGTTTAGGGTCTTCTTTCAGTTCATAGGTAGCACAAAAGTGCTATTACACTTCCTTATCTGTGCGACTTGTTCTCTCAAATTTCTTTAGGTCATTCCCTTTGAGGGCGTTCTCTACGAGTTCGGGAAGGCGGTCAGGAGTACAGGCAAAGCAGGCGATGCCGAGTTTGCTGATTTCTTTACCGAGTTTCTCATCGTAATCAGGACGACCGCCGTCAGAAAGGGCTAAGAGCACCAATACCTTTACGCCTTCTTGGTGCATCTCGTTCAGGCGACGCAAGAGTCCGGCGCGTACACCTCCTTCATAAAGGTCAGAAATGAGAATAAACATCGTTTTGCGCGGATTCTCAATAAGTGTTTGGCAATACGCCACCGATTTATTAATGTCTGTCCCTCCTCCTAACTGTACCCCAAAAAGCATATCCACAGGGTCTTCACGACAGACTTCCGTAAGGTCGGTTACTTCTGTATCAAACACTACCACGTGCGTATCAAGGGCTGGCATACTCGCAAAGATAGACCCCATTACTGACGAATATATAATCGAATCACACATCGAACCACTCTGGTCGATGTCCAAAATCACTGTCCAGTTCTTTTGGCGCTGGGTGCGTTCAAAAAAATAGAACTTTTCAGGAATAAGTCGCTTGGTAGCGGTATCGTAGTTCTTGAGGTTGCGCTGAATTGTGCGCTTCCAGTCGGTCGACGAGAAGTTGGCAATAGGCGTATGCGCTTTTTTGTTGAGCGCACCGGTAACAGCGCGGCGTAGGTCTTGCTCCATACGCTTCATAATCTCATCGACTACCTCTTTCACCAATTCGCGTGCGGTATTTTTAGATTTGGCAGGTATTTGCCCTTTGAGCGCCATCAAAGTGCCCACCATAGAGATATCGGGCTTTACGTTTTTAAGGGTTTCAGGTTCAAATAGTAGTTTGGTGAGTCCTTTGCGCTCAATGGCATCACTTTGAATCACGCTTACCACATCGGGAGGAAAGAACGAGCGCACATCGGTGAGCCACTTAGCTAAGTTGGGTGACGAACTGCCTAAGCCTGCCGAGCGTTTGCCTCCATTATTACCGTTGCCTTCAGTATCGTCGTAGAGGGCAGCCAGCGTGGCGTCCATCAGCGATTGTTGCTCATTGAGCGATACCTCACCCAAAGCATTCAAATCCTGACCCAAGATGAGTCGCCAACGTGTAATTAGGTCGTCCATTATAAAATATAAAAAAGTAATCCTAATTGTAACACATTCGATTTGAGGCTCGTGCCATCAGTAGTTTTAGCGTCTTTCAGCAAAGGGGTAAGATTGTACTGCACATAGAAGTTCAAGGCGTTATACCCAAAGGCAATAAAAGGCTTTACTTGAAACGTATGAGCTATATCGGAGTTCTGAAAAGCTATCGAAACACCATCGGCAGTATATAAACTTCTACTGTTGAAGATATAGGCAAAACGCGCTCCTGTATACACGCGCCAAAACTTATGACTGTAAGGAGTAGAGGTGCGAAAGCGAAACTCTACGGGTATTTCTATCGAATGCGTCTCGAAGAAATTACGAGTGATGTTCCGGTCGCTGAAACGTTCTACTATCTCATAGCTCACGCCCGAAACCGTTTTGTTAGCCACCATATTGTTGTACACCAAATCGTAAGCATAGCCTATGCCCACCCCAAAGCCTACATTACGCGCTTTGTTCATAGGTAGGTCGCGAATGAAACCTACGTGAATCCCCCTTGAAAGGTTGTGTTGCACCACGTTATTTGCTTTACCCGCCAAATAGTCATAAGTAAGACCGAAGTAAAATTGGTCTTCGAGGTAGTGCAGGTCTGCCTCCGTATCGGTAGCAGTAGCCGTTTGTGGGGTGCTTATCATTCCATCATCGTTATTCTCTTGAGCAAAAGTAAAGAGCGAAAAGTGAAGAGCGAAAAGCAACAGTATCCTATTTAGTTTGTTCATCTTTTTTGTTGCATATTTTGGGCAAAGGTAAGAATAATTAGCAAATTAACAAATTTGCTAATTTCCAAATTTTCTAATTCTCTAATTTCCCAATCGGCCCATTCTCTTTCCGTCCCTATATTCCCCCCTCGAGGGCAGGGCTGTTACAAAGTTTTGTAAGTTATTTTAAATTACTATTTTTGCATTCCAATAAAATGTAAAAGTCTATGACACTGATAGAAATGTTATCTAGTATAGAGGATACTAGAAAAAGACGCGGTATCCGCCATAAAATGCCTAACTTCCTGATTATGTGCCTAACAGCAATAATGTCAGGTTATACTGGTTATCGAGAAATAGGCCGTTTCCTCAAAGAAAACCAATGGGAGTTTAAAAAGTATCTAACTTTCTGTAAAGTACCTACATATGGCTCTATTAGAAGGATATTTATGGAAATTGATTTTGATGATTTTGCCCAAAAATTCAATCAGTGGGCTGCCCAATTTTTACCAATATGCCAAGGTGAAACACTTGCTGTTGATGGAAAAGCTATTGCAGGAACTATTAAAGACACTCAAAATAACTATCAGAATTTTGTTTCATTGATAAGTGTTTTTGCTTCACAAAGAGGCATTGTATTAGCTTGTGATAAATTAGAGAACAAAAAAGAATCTGAAATTTATACCGTTCAAAGACTCTTACAAGCCTTAGACATTCAAGGTGAAATAATCACTTTAGATGCCTTACATTGTCAAAAAAACTCTTGAAACTATTATAAAGTCAAAAAATGACTACATAGTACAAGTAAAAGGTAATCAAAAAAAGCTTTTTGAGCAAATAAAAGCAAATGTTGCTACAAAAAAGTATTTAATGCACACTTACCAAGAGTGTTCTTTGCTAAGAGGTCGTGATGAATTGCGTATTACCAAAGTTTATAAAAATTTAGAGGGTATTTCTCCTGAATGGTTTGGTATAAAGCGAATTATAGAAACAACACGTTATGTCAAAACAAAGAAAGGTCAGACAAAAGAGATAGTTTACCATATTAGCAGTGTAGCTAAGAATAAGGCTGATTTCTTTGCTAATCACATACGTTCTCATTGGGGTATAGAAAATCGTTTGCACTGGGTGAAAGATGTACAAATGAAAGAGGACAAGAGTAAGACTAAATCAGGTAATGCTCCTGAGAATCTTTCAATAATGAGAAATATATCAATTAACCTATTTCGTCTTAATGGAAAAGACTCTATCAAGTCAGCTATGGAATGGAGTATCATTAATTTCAAAGAACTTATGAATTTAATATATTATAAATCAAACAATTGTAACTCTATGTAACAGCCCTGCCCTCGAGGGGGCTAGGGAGATGTTTGTCACCTTTTCCAGCTTGTCCCTCTTCGGGGGTTCGGGGGCTTACCAAATAAATAACTCACCACAGTTTCCCTCTTGAAGGTAGACAGCGACAGCTGGGTATGTGTAAAGGGGGAGGTTTCTTTCGCTTCCCCGTCACACTCCCTCCTAGTGCCTATGGCCTAAGGCCTAGTGCCTATTCCCTTTTCTTTCGCCTCGAAACCCCGTTTTTACCATTTTTTATGTCGCTGTATTACACTATGAGTCAATCACTTATACACCCTTCCTATACCAATCGTCCAAGATTCGTATAAGCTTCCTATAAGCTCTCTATAAGCTACCCCCACCCATCTTACACCCCTTTTTCACCAAAATTCCTTCCTCTCTTCTTTCGAGCCTTTCCGTTTTCTTTCGATAGCTCAGATATGTCTCTTTTAGGGGTATACACTTTGGCAAAGTTTGAAACCAAAACTGTAAGGAAGATTTATAAAGCACTGATTTTTAACTATGTTTTTTTGTAGGAATACTGTGTAAGTATTATCTTTGCAAAAAAAAGTTATGACCACTATAATAAAGAATAGAAAAAGAATTTCAAATATCTTTTCTAAGATAGAAGATAAAGAGTTAGAATTTCTTGTAAAAGAAACAGGAGTCGATAAATATAGCAAAAAACTTAAAGGAATAGAAATATTTAAGTTGCTAATTTTCGGT
>NZ_AJZR01000061.1:0-2500 GCF_000271925.1 Capnocytophaga sp. oral taxon 412 str. F0487
TGTAGTACCATCTGCGCTAAAAGGTTTAACTGCTCTGTTCGGAATGGTAAGAGGTGAGACCTTTGACTATAACCACCTTAAATCTTTTAGGTGTCAGGGGTCAGGGGTTAGGTTTCAGGGGAATCCCTGATGCCTATAACCTAGTGCCTGTAACCTTATTTTTTTAACATATAGGGATAAAAAACATATCTTAACTAACTTCTTAAGAGATTAATAATTGATAAAACATAAGTAGTATTACACTTTCTTACTTCTTATCTCTTAACTCTTATCTATAAAAAAGAATACTGCGCGAAAAGTCTACGGGTGATTAGTATTACTCGGCTATGATGTTACCACCGTTACACCTGTAACCTATCAACGTGGTCATCTCCCACGACCCTTAAAAGAAATCTCATCTTGTGGCGGGTTTCGTACTTATATGCCTTCAGCACTTATCCCATCCGCACTTAGCTACTCTGCTATGCCCTTGGCAAGACAACAGATACACCAGCGGTGCGTCCAACTCGGTCCTCTCGTACTAGAGTCAGATCCACGCAAATTTCTAACGCCCACAGTAGATAGAGACCGAACTGTCTCACGACGTTCTGAACCCAGCTCGCGTGCCACTTTAATGGGCGAACAGCCCAACCCTTGGGACCTTCTCCAGCCCCAGGATGTGACGAGCCGACATCGAGGTGCCAAACCCCCCCGTCGATGTGAGCTCTTGGGGGAGATCAGCCTGTTATCCCCGGCGTACCTTTTATCCTTTGAGCGATGGCCCTTCCATACGGAACCACCGGATCACTATGCTCTACTTTCGTACCTGATCGACTTGTTGGTCTCTCAGTCAAGCTCCCTTATGCCATTGCACTCTTCGCACGGTTACCAAGCGTGCTGAGGGAACCTTTAGAAGCCTCCGTTACTCTTTTGGAGGCGACCACCCCAGTCAAACTACCCTCCACGAATTGTCCCCTGCATCGCAGGGTTAGACCTCAGATAAGCAAAGGGTGGTATTTCAACAACGACTCCACAACTACCGGAATAGCCGCTTCCAAGTCTCCCACCTATCCTACGCATCACTTATCCAAGACCAATACGAAGATATAGTAAAGGTGCACAGGGTCTTTTCGTCCCACTGCGGGTAATCGGCATCTTCACCGATACTACAATTTCACCGAGCTCATGGCCGAGACAGTGTCCAAATCGTTACACCATTCGTGCAGGTCGGAACTTACCCGACAAGGAATTTCGCTACCTTAGGACCGTTATAGTTACGGCCGCCGTTTACTGGGGCTTCAATTCAAACCTTCGCTTACGCTAAGCTCTCCTCTTAACCTTCCAGCACCGGGCAGGTGTCAGACCCTATACCTCATCTTTCGATTTTGCAGAGTCCTGTGTTTTTGATAAACAGTCGCTTGGACCTTTTCACTGCGGCCTATCGCTAGATAGGCGACCTTTCTCCCGAAGTTACAGGTCTATTTTGCCTAGTTCCTTAGCCATGAATCTCTCGAGCGCCTTAGAATTCTCTTCCCAATCACCTGTGTCGGTTTACGGTACGGGCATTAATCTTCGCTTTTCTTGGAAACGTTGTCACCACTCTATCACCTCGGCCGAAGCCTCAGTGTACTATCAAAGCTATAACTGCTCCTTTAACGTACTATTCCGTCAGTACGCGGTAGTTATCTCGTTCCGTCACTTTTATTAGATTAATGGTACAGGAATATTAACCTGTTGTACATCCACTTCCCCTGCTCGGGTGCGCGTTAGTCCCCGACTAACCCTCAGCTGATTAGCATAGCTGAGGAAACCTTGATCTTTCGGCGGGCAGGTTTCTCGCCTGCCTTATCGTTACTTATGCCTACATTTTCTTTTCTATCAGCTCCACTATGGCTCACGCCTTTAGCTTCAACGCCTATAGAATGCTCCCCTACCGGTAGGTACTTCTGTACTACCCCATAGCTTCGGTAATATGCTTATGCCCGTTTATTATCCATGCCCAACCGCTCGACTAGTGAGCTGTTACGCACTCTTTAAATGTATGGCTGCTTCCAAGCCAACATCCTAGCTGTCAGTGCAGTCAGACCGCGTTTGGTCAACTTAGCATATATTTGGGGACCTTAGCTGATGGTCCGGGTTCTTTCCCTTTAGGATATGGACCTTAGCACCCATACCCTCACTGCTGATGAGCATTTAATAGCATTCGGAGTTTGTCAGGAATTGGTAGGCGATGAAACCCCCGCATCCAATCAGTAGCTCTACCTCTATTAAACTCACTTCAACGCTGCACCTAAATGCATTTCGGGGAGTACGAGCTATTTCCCAGTTTGATTGGCCTTTCACCCCTACCCTCAGGTCATCCGAAGTCTTTTCAACGACAACCAGTTCGGTCCTCCACGCTGTGTTACCAGCGCTTCAACCTGCCCAAGGGTAGATCACCAGGTTTCGCGTCTACTACTACCAACTATTAATCGCCCTATTCAGACTCGCTTTCGCTACGGATTCGTATCTGAAATACTTA